>JALYST010000080.1 GCA_030854665.1 Actinomycetota bacterium | reverse complement strand
AGTCCTTGACCTCCGCGGCGACGCGTACCGGGGAATCGCTCGCGTCGAACGACCGGATCCAGTCGATGCCGCTCTCGCCCGCCACGGCCGCGCGCCAGGTCGACCGCGCATCGTTGCCGAGCGGCGTGACGGCGCCGAGCCCTGTGACCGCGACCCTTCTCATCGCGTGAGCTTAGACAGGGTGGCGCGGCGCGAGGTTACGAAGCAGCAGGCCCAGACCCCGTCAAACTCACCCACGTCAGTAGGGTTCCGCGCGGTGCCTGGACCAAACGTGCCCTTCCCGCCCATGGAGGCTCAGCTCGTGAAGGAGCTTCCCGACTCCGGCGCCTGGCAATTCGAGCCGAAATGGGACGGTTTCAGGGGGGTGCTCGAAAACGACGGCGGCGAGCTCGCCCTCTGGTCGCGGAACGGCCGGCCCCTGCTCCGCTACTTCCCCGAGCTGCGTCCCCTGGGTGACCTGCTGCCTCCCCACTCCGCCCTCGACGGCGAAATCGTGATTGCCCGCGACGGCGTGCTCGACTTCGACTCGATGCAGCTGCGGCTTCACCCTGCGGAGTCGCGCGTGCGCAAGCTCTCCGCGGAGATCCCAGCGGACTTCATCGTGTTCGACCTCTTGCTCTGGAAAGGCAAGCCGATCCACGAGCTGCCGCTCGAGAAACGACGCGCCGAGCTAGAGCGACTACTCTCGGACGGCTTCCACCTGTCGCCGACCACCGGCGACGCCGACGACGCACAGAAATGGCTGGACAGCTTCGAGGCCGCCGGTCTCGACGGCGTGATCGCCAAGAAGCTCGGCCTCCCGTACCTGCCGGGCTCACGCGACGGCGTGCTCAAGGTGAAACCGCACAAGACCGCGGACTGCGTGATCGTCGGCGTGCGCTGGAAAGAGAAGCCGACGCGCCTCGCGACGCTGCTGCTCGGGCTCTACGAGGGCGGCAAGGTGGATTACGTCGGGTCGGCGGCGGTCGCCGCAAGCAGGCACAAAGAGATTTTCGACCGCATCAAGCCGTTGTTGGAGGGCGCGCCCGACCGGGGCTTCTCCGAGCCCAACCGCTGGGGGACCGGTGAGCTGCAGGAGTCGGCGGTGCGCCCGGAGCTCGTCGCCGAGGTGCGCTACGACAAGGTGCAGGGGAACCGCTTCCGCCACGGATCGCGCTTCATCCGCTTCCGCGACGACAAGGATCCGGATCAGTGCACCTGGCGTGAGGTGAGGCCGCCGCGCAGAAAGGACGATCCGACGTTCGAGAGCCTCCTCACCCGCTAGGCGACTCCAGCCCGAGCTTGGCGAAGCGCGGTCCAAGTGACACTCGGTGACGCCACATGTCCGCGGTCAGATCTCCGACGTCGGCGACCCTGTCTCCCATCGTCTCGACCGTGAAGCCGGCGGGATCGACGTCCGCCACCTCGTCCCAGTGCAGCGGCGCCGAGACGCGCGCATCGGATGTGGGGCGCACCGAGTAGGCGGTGGCGATCGTGCGATCGCGCGTGTTCTGGCCGAAGTCGACGAACACCCCGCGCCGATCGGCCACGCGCCAGGTCGTCGTCGCGACCTCCTGATCCCCAACTCGGCGCTCGACCTCTTCGGCGAGGGCCTTGGCGAAGCGGCGTACTTCGGGGAACGCGACCTCCGGCTTGATCGGCGCCATGATGTGCAGGCCGGTCGCGCCCGACGTCTTTGGGTACGAGGGGAGGCCGAGCTCGTCCATCACCTCGCGAACGACGAGCGCGATCTGGCGAACGTAGGGCCACTGCCCGTCGGTCGTCGGGTCGAGGTCGATGAGCAGGTAGTCCGGACGCTCGATGTCATCGACACGCGAATGCCAGGTGTGCAGCTCGATGCAGCCGAGGTTGACCACCCACGCCAGCGCCGCCGCGTTGTCGACCACCGCGAAGACCGTCGAGTGGCCGCTCGGGAACTCCACGTACTTCTCACCCACGTACTCCGGATGCGACCGCACCCGCTTCTGATGAAAGAAGTCTCCGGCCACGCCGTTCGGATAACGCACCATGTGGAAGGGCCGACGGCGCAGGTGCGGCAGCGCAGCGCCGGCGAGGTCGACGTAGTACTGGACGAGATCGCCCTTCGTCAGCCCGGGCTCCGGGAAGAAGATCTTGTCCGGGTTGCTTACCGGGACTTCGTTGCCGCCAACCTCCATGGAGCGCAGTATCGGCGTGTTAGGGTCGCCCTCGTGCGCCGAGCCCCCGCGATCCTCTTTGTCGTGCTGCTCTCGATCCTCGCCGCAGGCTGCGGTGGGTCGAGCAACAAGGCTTCGGACACGACGGGCACGGCCGCAGCTGCGTCCTGCGACAAAGGCGGCCTCAACCTCGTCAATGCAGGCCAGCTGACGGTCGGCACGGACAACCCGGCTTTCCCGCCGTGGTTCGGCGGCAACGAGAAGGCACCGTGGAAGGTGAGCGATCCGTACTCCGGCGAGGGGTACGAGAGCGCCGTCGCCTACGCCGTCGCGAGCAAGCTCGGCTTCGCCAAGGGCGAGGTGAAGTGGATCGTCGTTCCCTTCAACACGTCGTTTGCACCCGGGCCTAAGAAGTTCGACTTCGACGTCAACCAGATCTCGTACAAACCGGCGCGGGCAGGCGCGGTCGTCTTCAGCGACTCGTACTACGACGTCAACCAGGCGCTCGTCGTCGTCAAGGGAACACCGATCGCGAACGCCACCTCGATCACCGCGCTGAAGCCGTACAAGTACGGCGCCCAGCTCGGCACGACGAGCTACGACTACATCGTCAACAACATCAAGCCGGCGAAGAAGACGGCCGTCTTCGACACGAACGACGCCGCAGTCGCCGCGCTCAAGAACAAGCAGATCGACGGCCTGGTCGTCGACCTCCCGACAGCCTTCTACATCTCGGCGGTGCAGGTCCCGAACGGCAAGATCCAGGGCCAGTTCCCGACGGTCGGGACGCCCGAGCATTTCGGCATGGTTTTCGAGAAGGGCAACTCGCTGGTCAGCTGCGTCAATGACGCGCTGGCACAGCTCCGCGGGGACGGCACACTCAAGAGCCTCGAGGCCAAATGGCTCCAGGCCGACGCGCCCGTGCTGAAATAGCCGTCTGAACCCGACCCGCGGCTCGAAGATCCTCAGCAGCGTGACCGGAGACGGCGAAGGCCGTCGCGGGGTCACGGTGGCCCTGCTCAGCACGGTGGTCTTCTTCACCCTGCTGGCGGTGGCGATCACGCACGCGCCCGGCTGGCCCGAGGTCAAGCGAACGTTCTTCAACTGGGATCAGTTCACGGCGTCGATGCCGGAGATCTCTCGCGCGTTCCTGCTGAACGTGAAGATGTTCGTGATCGCCGAGGCGTTCATCCTCGT
>JALYST010000050.1 GCA_030854665.1 Actinomycetota bacterium | reverse complement strand
CGCCGCAAGCGCATGCTCGAGGACATCGCGATCCTCACCGGCGCCGAGGTGATCACCGAGGAGATGGGCCTCAAGCTGGAGAACACGAAGATCGCGCAGCTCGGCCACGCACGCCGCGTCGTCGTCGACAAAGACACGACGACGATCATCGATGGCGCCGGCGATGCAGATGGGATCAAGGCCCGGATCAAGCAGCTGAAGGCCGAGATCGAGAACACCGACTCGGACTTCGACCGCGAGAAGCTCCAGGAGCGGCTCGCGAAGCTCGCCGGCGGCGTTGCAGTCGTCAAGGTTGGCGCTGCGACCGAGACCGAGATGAAGGAGAAGAAGCACCGCGTCGAGGACGCTCTTCAGGCGGCACGCGCCGCGCTGGAAGAGGGAGTCGTCCCCGGTGGCGGCGTCGCGCTCGTGAACGCGATCGACTCGATCAAGCTCGACGAGTACGAAGGTGATGAGAAAACAGGCGCGTCGACGATCGTCCGCGCACTCGAGGAGCCCGTTCGCCAGTTGGCGAACAACGCGGGACTCGAGGGCTCGATCGTCGTCGACAAGATCCGGAATGCCCCGAAGGGGCACGGGCTCAACGTCGAGACCAATGAGTACGAGGATCTCGTCAAGGCCGGGATCACCGACCCGACGATGGTCGTTCGCTCGGCGCTTCAGAACGCCGCGTCGATCGCCAAGAACATCCTCACCACGGAGGCGATCGTCGCCGAGGCCCCCGAGAAGCAGGGTGCGTCCGCCGGCATGGGTGGCATGGGCGGCATGGGCGGCATGGACATGATGTAAGCGAGCCTCTCGCTCGCTTGACTTCGAAGGCCGGCGCAAGCCGGCCTTCGTCGTTCCTGACGCTGAACCCGACCCAGAAAAGCAAAACGGCCCGGGGAGGGCCGCTTTGCGAGGGGGATTAGGGGGAGGTGGTACGCATGAGATATCGGTCACTTCCCGGGTTGGGCTTCTCCCTCGAAAGGGGGAAACCAGAAGGGGCGCCGTTCGGCGCCCCTTCGTTCGGAGTTTCGTGCGTGTTTTCGGCTAGTTACCGGCCGCGCCGTAGATGTTCTGGTCCTTCCCGCCGGCAGTCGGGCAGTTGTCTGTCGCGAAGCCGTCCGCGGCGGTGCGGCACTGCCACACGTCGAAGCCCTCTGGGGTGCGCTCGTCGGCTTCGAACGGCCGCGGGTCGACGCCCGGGACCGTGTCCCGCCAGTCGGTCCAGACGACGTATGACGCTCCCGTCGCGGCCGTGGTAACCCAGAGGTAGTCGCCGGCGAACGGCACGCGTCGTCCGTCGAACTGCTCCCAGTTCCCGTTCGTCCCGACGGTGCTGAGGCTCGTAGCGGTTGGAAAGGCCGCTGTCGGGCTCTCGGACTTCGAAGTGCCGAAGACATTCAGGAAGTCACCCGAGTTCGTCCGAGCCTCTGTGTTGCCGATCGGAAGCGATCGGCTGTAGCTCGGGTCGAGACGGTTGTCCCACCAGATCACATGAATCTTCCCGGCGCGCGCCGAGATGTCCGGGAAGAACTGGTGGCCTTTCGGCTGGTTATCGACGATCGTGCCTTTCCCGGATTCCGGAACGCCGTTTCGGATCGTCGTGAAATACACCGCTCCCTGGCTGCCGATCCCGGGACTGATCGTGCCGTAGGTGGAGCCGGTGGGCGAGCCCGCGTCCTTGCTCGCGTTGTAGACCACGTAGACCGTGTTCGACGAGTCCTTCTCGTCGGCGGTAGCCCGAACCTGGCTGTCTTGCCGGAAGAACGTGAAGCCGGACTTGCAGGAGTCGAACGAGTCGCCGCAGTCGCGTGCCGAGCCTGACGGAGCCAGGTGCCCCTCGAACCCAACATCGCCGGTCGGGGTGTTTGCAGGTCTGCTTGCCGTCGGCGTCCCGGGTTGGTCCTGAGCGTCGAAATGGATGAAGTCGGCAAGGACGTGCGGCTTGTTGTCGAACGTCTTCCCGCAGTCGTGTGAAACGTTGTAAACGACAGAGTCCGTCATGGGAGCGGCCGCCGCGGTGGCGAACTGCCGCCAAACCACGTAAACCGTCCCGTCTTTCGTGACGGCGATGTCCGCGAACTGGACTCCCTTTTCAGGGTTGGTGATCTTGTTCGGGCTCGACCAAGTCCGGGGCCTGGTCGGCCGAGTACGTGAAAAAGATCCCGTTGTTGCCGTTCCCGTTGAAGCGGCTCCACGCGAAGTAGACGCGTCCATCGCAGGGGCCGCCGGTGCGGTCGACCTCGATCGCGGTCTTGTCGTTGAACTTGCCGAGCAGGTTTGGCGCCTGCGACCCCTGCGCGACGGTATGCGAATAGGCGAACTGTGAGCCGTCGAGCGCAGGGACTCCGACAGCTTCACTCGGGTTCTTGTAGCGCCCGACCCAGACATCCCCATTGGTTTTCTTGGATCCGTCGCGAGCCCCTGACGCCTCCGACCCCATGTAGGCGTTGCCGTAGTTGTCCCACGCGATGACCGGATCGCCCGAGTCGTGGGCGTCGATGAATGCTCGCGTCGAAGCCGGTGAGGTGTCGCCCGGATAGCCCGGCACGAGGCTGTCGGCCCATGTAGCACCGCCGTCGGTCGATCGGTAGTAGCCGAGCCAGATTGCAAACTGCGACGTCTGGACCGGGCAGTAATCGTTCGAGCTCGCGATCAAGACCTTGCCCTCTGGATCGCGCGGGTCGACCTCTACGGCGGGCTCGTTCTGCCGTTCATGATTGACAGAGCACTTCTGGAGCACCTCGTCGGTGTAAGCCCCGTCACCGCCGGAGTACTGATAGCTGCTAGTCACGAAGTCGTTCGTGACGCGTGTGTCGGCACTCGCAGCGCCGGCGACCGCCAGAAAGACGAGCGCCGATACGACAGCCCCTCTCGGTTAGCAACTGGACCTTAACTCAGAAGCTGTAGCGCTGTTCCTGCCAGTAGTCGGCGTCGTTGTGGTAGCCGTAACGCTCCCAGAAGCCGGGCTGGTCGGCGGAGAGGAGCTCGAGGCCGCGCAGCCACTTGGCGCTCTTCCAGAAGTAGCGCGAAGGGACGACTAGGCGCAGCGGCCAGCCGTGGTCGGGCTCGAGCGGCTCGCCGTCGGCCTCCCATGCGACGAGCGCGTTGTCGACCTCCAGGGCCTCGAGCGGCACGTTGGCCGTGAACCCTTGCTCCGCGTGCGCGAGCACGAAGTGGGCGCTCGGCTTCGGCCGCACGAGCTTCGCGAGCTCGCGCCAGTGGACGCCCCTGAACGAGGTGTCGAAGCGACTCCACCGTGTGACGCAGTGGATGTCCGTGGTGATCTCCGTCTGCGGCAGCGCTTGCAGCTCGTCGTAGCTGAGCGTGATGGGCTCCTCGACCTCACCGAAGACCTTGAAGTCCCAGGTGGCGAGCTCGGTCCGGGGGACGGTGCCGGCGTGCAGGACGGGCCACTTCTCCGTCAGGTACTGGCCGGGTGGGAGCCGGGCGGGGTCGAGCCCTTTGTCGACAAGCTTCTGCTCCGCTTTGGACCGGAAGAGGGCCATGCGAACCTAGACTAGTTGCGATGCAGAGCATTACGTCACCGGCAGTTGCACGCGTTCCTCGCGCGTTCGTACGTGTCGCGGGGCCCGACGCCGCCGACTATCTGCAGCGCATGGTCTCGAACGACGTCGAGGCGCTCGCCGTCGGCGACATCTGCGACGCGTTGCTACTCACGGCGAAGGCCCGGGTGATCGCGCCACTGCGGATCATCCGGCGCGCCGCGGACGACTTTTTGCTGCTGACCGAGCCGGAGCTCGGAGAGATCGTGCGCGCGGAGCTCGTCCGCATGCGCTTCGCCGCGAAGGCCGAGATCGAACCGGAGCAGCACGAGTCGTGGCTCGTCCTAGGCGGTGAGGAGGTGCTCGACGAACGGCCTGCGGGCGACGAAGTGGGCGAGGCGGAGCTCGAGCGGTGGCGGATCGAGTCGGGCATCCCACGCTGGGGTCGAGAGATCGACGACAGCATCCTGCCCGCGGAAGCGGGTCTCGACGAAACGCACATCAGCTTCAGCAAAGGCTGCTATCCCGGCCAGGAACCGATCGCAAGGCAGCGCTATCGCGGCAAGGTGAACCGCAAGCTGCGCGTGTTGGAAGTCGAAGGCGAAGCCACACCGGGAGATGAGTTGCTGCTGGACGGAAGGAAGGTCGGCCGCATCACGAGCGCTGTGTCTGGCCTAGCGCTCGGCTATGTGCGAGTCGAAGTCCCAGTTGACGCGAAACTAGTACTCGGCGCGAAGACGGGCTTCGCCCGGCTTCGCTGACCAACGTTCCTCGGACAAGACCCCGCGCGAAAGCATCGTGGCCCGCGCAAGCGGGCCGGCTTTCGCGCGGCTATGACTCGACGAGGGCGGCCATCAATCCGGCCGCCTCTTGGTTCGTCAGCCCGCCGCTTCGTGTCAGTGTCTGCCAGGTGTGGAAGTGGAGTGCAAGCTTGAGGACGGCGAGTTGCTTCCGCTGGTCGCCTTGTCGGCTTTCCGATTCCGTCCCAAGCGCTTCCACCGCGGCCTGCGAGTAAGGGCCCATCGTGTGCTGTAGCGCCTCGGAAAGGCTGGGGATGAGCTCGGAGTCACGGATGACATTGGCAAGCATGCGTTCGCGCGGGGCGTAATAGGCGTAGAGCTGTTCAAGCGCCGTGCGCAGGCGCGTTCGCGGATCGGCGATCTCCTTCCAAGCGGCAGTGTCGGGACGGGGGTTGGCGAGCGACCAGTGCTGCGAGCACGCGGTGATGAGCGAGCCCTCGTCAGGGAAGTGGCTGTAGACCGTAGGTCGGCTCACCTGCGCGCGGTCGGCGATCTCGACGACCGTCGTGCGTACGGGGCCCACTTCCTCGTGCAGGGCAACCACGGCCTCGATGATCCGACGCCGGGTTTCGGCTTGCTGCTCTGCTCGCTCCTTCAGTCGGTATTCGCGTTGATGTCCTCTTTTCACTTGACACAGTGTAAACCAAGGGTCAAGATGGCATGACACCGTGTAAAGCCAAAAAGGGAGAGCACATGCAAGCGGTCCAGATCGATGAGCTCGAGCTGTTCGAAGGCTGGTCACAAAGCGACGTCGGAATGCGCGTGCGCGCAGGTTTCCCGATTTCCTCAGGCACCGGCACTAAGAGCACGACTGTCGTCTATTTCGAATTGGAGCCGGGCGAGCATCTCGGCAGCCACACCGACAGCGCCGAAGAAATCCTGTTCATCGTGGAAGGTAAGGGAGAAGCGACGATTGGCCAAGAGCAGGCTGCAGTCCAGGCCGGGACGCTCGCGGTCGTACCCGCGCTCGTGCCCCACAGCGTGAAGAACATCGGCCAGGGGACGCTCCGGGTCGTAGGTTTCTTCTCGAGCAGCACCGTCCTTTCGGTCTTCGACGAACCGATGGAACCCTTTGCGTCTCGCTACTTCACGACGCCGATGATTGAAGAAGAAGCGCCGGTGAATGCGTCCTAAAAAAGGAACTTCCGCGCGAAGCCGGGCTTTGCCCGGCTTCGCTAACCAACGCCTCGGATCTAAGGCAAGCGCTCGGAAATCATCATGCCGCGCGCAGCGGGCGGATTTCCGAGCGGAGTGCGCCCGGCAAGATTCGAACTTGCGACCTCTGCCTCCGCAGGGCAGCGCTCTATCCCCTGAGCTACGGGCGCTCTGACGACGGATCAGTGTAGCGGGGTAACGACGGACGCTAGTTCGAAATGCCGGTCGCGTCGTGCGGTGCACCGACGGGCTTCGACTCCGGCGAGCCGCGCTGACGGAGGTAGATCGTGAAGACGGCCATCGAGCCGATGGCCAGGAACTCGGACTGCCAGTTCTGGAGACTGCGGTCCCAGAAGTCGGCGTTTGCCCAGTACTCGCCCCACGTGATCGTCGACTCCTTGTGCTCGAGCTGCTGGTGGTTGTACGCACGCCAGCCGTTGACCGACTGGCAGAGCCAACTACCGAAGAAGCAAACCGTCATTGCAAGAATGAGCGAGTTCTCGTAGAGGACGCGTCGTAGCCCAGCGGTCTTCGCCCACGCGGGCGAGTTTGGTTTCGCGTAGCTGCCGACGAGCTGACTCTGATCGCTCATCAGCCCCATGTCGTCCCGGCTCTTCGACTCGTTTGATCCGCGCTGCAGGAGCCAGACCGTGGTCAGGATGTAGAGGGAGAACTGCAGGAACTCCGACTGCCAGTTCTCCATCACGTCACCGCCGAACTCGGACGACGTGACGTACCGAAGCCAGGTGTACGTCGACTCATGGTGCGTCACCGCATCAGCGTTGAACTGATGCAACCCCGCGAAGGACTGGCCGACCAGCGAGCCGGCCAGAAGAAAGCCGAAGAAGAGGGAAAGGCTGTTCTCGCGGAGAAATCGCACAGTTACCGATTCGCGATGCCGATGTAGAAGTAGAACGCGAAGCCGACGAGGATGAAGACTGAATACGCGATGAGCATGGCCCGCATGACGAACAAGATGATCGGATGACGCTCTTCTTAAACGAGCAAGACGTTGCCGCCCTGCTCGACCCTGCGGCGGCGGTCGACGCCGTGGAGGCCTCGTTCGTGCGCATGGCGGACGGTGCGGTCGAGATCGCGCCTCGGCGGCGGTTGGGGCTCGAAGAGGGACACTTGGCCGACATGGCCGCCTCGGACATGGAGCTACGGTACGCCTGTGTCAAGGCGTACGCGGGCTTCGGGGACGGGGCGGCGTTCGTGGTTGCCCTCTTTGCCGTCGATCGGCCGGAGCTAGTGGCAGTGATCGAGGCCGACCACCTCGGGCGACTGCGTACGGGAGCCGCCAGCGCCGTCGCAGCGAAATACCTCGCCCGCGAAGGGGCGACGTCACTCGGCGTGATCGGGTGCGGCACTCAGGCGGAGACGCAGGTCACGTGCATCCGTGCAGCCGTTCCGACGATCGAGCGCGTGGTCGCGTACTGCCGCACCGAGCGCAACCTGCGCGCATTCTGCGAGCGCGTGGGTGCGGAGCCTGCGGAGAGCAACCGCGAAGCGGCGGAACAGGAGATCGTCGTCACGATCACGACCTCTCGCGACCCGGTGCTCCGGGGTGAGTGGCTCAATCCCGGCAGTCTCGTCTGCGCCGCAGGTGCGAACAACCCTGCATCGCGCGAGCTCGACAATGTCGTCCTCGAGCGCGCGACGTTCGTCTGCTGCGACTGGAAGAAACAGGCACGGCTCGAGTCTGCGGACCTGATCGACCCGATCCAGCAAGGTGTCCTCGACTGGCTCGAGGTACACGAGCTGCACGAGGTCGTGTCCGGAGAGCTACCGGGTCGGCAGTCCCCGGACGACATCGTCGTCTTCAAGTCGAACGGGATCGCATCCTGGGACGTCGCGGTTGCGGCCGCAGCGGTGGAACGGGCGCGAGCGGGAGGCGTCGGGACGGAGCTCTAGCTGCGCGTGCTCTCGAGGTCGCGCCTGGTGTCCTCGACCGTCTCGTCGCCGAGCGCCTGAATCAGCTCGGGGCGATCGAGCAGCCGCAGCCGTTGCTGTGGGCTCAGGCGGTTCTGAACGTAGCGGTCTTCGAGGATCTCGCTGAGTCCGCGCCCGCGGCTGTGCTCGCGGATGACGTACGCGGCGACCCGCTCATCTGCGCTCGAGCTCCCGAAGAGAAAGGAGAACGGCGAGCGCAGCAGGCTGGCGAATCGCGGCACCGGGCGATTGTATCCTTGGTGCCGTGCGGCGGAAAACGACGGAAGGCCGCTTCGCCGAGAGGGTCGTCCACGGGGTTGACGACGCGGGCGCCGCGGAGACAGTGGTCATCTGGATCGAGCGCAAGCAGGGCGCTATCTGGGCAGTGGGCCGAGCCGTCAACCCGGAGAACCGTGCGAGCGACGAGCCGCGGCGTGACGACTATCTCTTCGAGGGCTATGAGCTCGACGACGCGCTGGATGCTGCGAACGGAGCGCTCGAGGACGACCTCACCGTTTCGGAGAGCGACGGTCGCCCCGAGAACCTGAAGCCGTTCACGCGCGGCGAGTTGTTGAAGCCGCTCGAGCGCTGGTTTTTTGGCCGTTGAAAGTGCTGCGCACTTTCAACGGGTCCTGAGTTAGATCGTCGCTTCGCTCGATGACTTGGAGCCGCCGGCTGTCGCCGCCGGCTGGGGCCATCTGAGATTGGCATCCGGGATCGGGTCCCCGTGCGGATCGTGCGTCGGGAATCCGAGCGCCTTGTCGATGCGCTCTTCCAGCTCTTCCGATAGTGCGTGCTCGAGCCGTTCCGCTTCGCCGTGCACCTCTTCCACGTCGACGCCGAGCGTCTCCGCGAGATAGAGCTCGAGCAGCCGGTGGTGCCGGATGACCTCCAGTGCCACGTTCTCGCCGGCGCTCGTAAGTGCGATGCCGCGGTACGGCTGGTGAACTGCGAGTTCGAGCGCGGCGAGCTTCTTCACCATGGCGCTGGCGGACGCCGGCGACACGCCCTGCCGTTTGGCCAGCGCCGTCACGGACACGCGGCCGCCGTCTGCGCCGAGCTTGTAGATCTCGCGCAGGTAGTCCTGAATCGCGTCGGTCAAGTGCGGCTTGGCCACGACCACACAGTGTGCCGGACTAGGCTTTCCCCCGTGCGCATCCGCATCCGCATCGGCCATTCGGCAGACCCAGACGACGCGTTCATGGCCTGGGGCCTCGTTTCCGGCCGGGTTGACCCGCGGGGATTCGAGTTCGCGTTCGTGCCGGAGGACATCCAGGTGCTGAACGAGTGGGCGCTCGAAGGCAGGCTGGAGGTGACCGCGCTGTCGCTCGCCACCTATCCGCTCGTGCAAGACAGCTATGCGCTGCTACCCCATGGTGCGTCGATCGGTTCGGGCTACGGGCCGATCGTCGTCGCGCGTGAGGATCTGTCGCCGGACGAGCTCCGTGCTGTCGAGATCGCCGTGCCCGGTCGCTTGACCACTGCATTCCTCGTCCTCGGCATGGCGCTCGGCGGCCCGTTCGCGCATCGCGCGCTTGCCTTCGACAAGATCCTCGACGAGGTCAAGTCAGGCCACGCCGACGCAGGCCTGTTGATCCACGAAGGACAGCTGACCTATGCGGACGAAGGCCTTGTGAAGGTGCTCGACCTCGGCGAGTGGTGGCTGCTCGAGACCGGCCTGCCGCTTCCCCTCGGTGTGAACGTTGCGCGCCGGGACGTGCCACGAGTCGACGAGCTCTCTACCGTTCTCCGTGATTCGATCGCCGCCGGTCTCGCGAATCGCGAAGAGGCAACGCAGTACGCGCTCGGTTTCGCGCGCGATCTCGACGCAAAGACGGCGGACCGCTTCATCGAGATGTACGTGAACGAGCTGACGTGCGATTACGGAGACGAGGGGCGCCAGGCCGTCGCCGAGCTGTTGCGGCGAGCCGAAGAGGCAGGCGTCTACGACCAGCCGGTTCGGATCGAATTCGTCGGAACGTGAGTCGCGCCGTCATCCTCTCCGGCGTCCGCACTCCGATCGGACGCAAGGACGGCGCGCTCTCAGGTCTTCGGCCGGACGATCTCGCGGCAACCGTGATCGCTGAAGCTGTCGCGCGGGCGGGCGTGCCGGCCGAACAGATCGAGGACGTCTATTTCGGAGCTGCGAACCAGGCCGGCGAAGACAACCGCAACGTGGCACGCACGGCCGTTCTCCTTGCGGGTCTGCCGGAGACGGTGGCCGGAGTCACCGTCAACCGTCTCTGTGCGTCGGGGCTCTCAGCGGTTGTTGCGGCCTGTCACGCGATTGCCGCGGGAGACGGCGAGCTGTTCGTCGCAGGCGGGGTCGAGTCGATGAGTCGCGCTCCGCTCGTGACCGCGAGGCCCGAGTACGGCGACGGAACCAGCTACGACACCCAGCTCGGCTGGCGCTTTCCGAACCCGCGGCTCGCGGAGAAGTTCCCGCTCGAGTCGATGGGCGAGACCGGTGAGAACGTCGCCGAGCGCTGGCAGATCTCCAGGGAGGAGCAGGATGCTTTCGGATTGCGCTCGCAACAGCGTTGGGCGGCTGCAGCGCAGGCCGGCCGCTTCGACGACGAAATCGTCGCGGTGAACGGGGTCGAGCGAGACGAGCACCCACGCCCCGACACGAACGCCGAGAAGCTGGCAGCCCTGAAGCCGGCGTTCCGAGAGGGTGGAACCGTTACCGCCGGCAACGCCAGCGGCATCAACGACGGCGCGGCCGCACTCGTGATCGCCAGCGAGGAGAAGGCGCTGGAGCTCGGGATCGAGCCGCTGGGCCGCTTCGTCGCCAGCGCGGTTGCGGGAGTCGATCCGCGCGTGATGGGCATCGGTCCCCTGCCTGCGGTGCGCAAGCTCCTCGATCGTGCGGGTGTGTCGGTGGAAGAGCTCGATCTCGTGGAGCTGAACGAGGCATTCGCATCGCAGAGCCTGGCCGTCATCCGGGAGCTGGGTCTGGATGAGGAGAAGGTGAACGTGAACGGAGGCGCCATCGCGATCGGCCACCCGCTCGGGATGACCGGCGCTCGGCTCGTCGTGTCGCTGCTGCACGAGCTGCGGCGGCGCCAGGCCCGGTATGGAGTCGCGACGCTCTGTGTCGGAGTCGGGCAGGGCCAGGCGGCGCTGTTCGAACGCGTTCCCTAGCCTCCAGACGGAAGTCCTACAGCGGCCTGGTCTCGAGGCCGATGCCTCTCCCATGGAGCACAGGCCGCAGAGCTCCAGGCTTACCTGGCTTGCCGTCGCCCTAGGCGCGGGCGCCTGCGCGCTCCTGGGAAGCATTGGCGCCGATGCCAGATGGCTCGCTGCGCTGGGGCGGACGATCCTCACGCAGGGATCGATCCCGACCGGCGTTCCGTATGCCGCGTCACCTTCCGTGGACTGGGTCAACGTCCCGGTCCTCGGGGAGCTCGTCTTCCATGCCCTGCAGGTGGTTGGCGGGGATCGAGCCCTGCTGTTGGCGCAGCTCGTGGCTGTGACTACGGCACTTACGCTGCTCGCCCTTGGCATGCGTGCCTTCGGTGCACCCGATGCGGCTAGCGCGCTGGTGCTCATGCTGGTGTTTTTCGCCGCCGTCCCGTCGTTCATCATCGTGCGCGCGCAGCTCTTTTCTCTCGTGTTGTTCTGCGCCGCGCTGCTCCTCCTCCGCGCCGAGGCGCGCACACCGAGCCGGCGCGTATGGCTTCTCGTCCCACTGATCGCTATCTGGTCCAATCTTCACGGTGCGGTGCTCGTCGGACTGGCGATCACCGCCGCGTATCTCGTTCTCGAGCGTCTCCGCCGCGAGCCCGTCGTGGCGGTGAGCGCCCTCGCCGCTAGCTGCGCTGCACTCTTCCTCACACCCGCGTTCGCGAAATCGGGTAGCTACTACCTCGGCGTACTCAAGAGCGAGGCGGCCCAACGCGGCGAAGGGATGTGGGCACCGCTGTCCTTGCACAAGCCGTTCGACGTCCTCTTCGTCCTGCTGGCGATCCCTTTACTCCTGTTCGCGTCCCGCTCGGGACTGAGGATCTGGGAATTCGTCTGTGTCGCGGCATTCGCGGCGATGACGTTCCAGGCCGGGCGCAACGCGATCTGGCTCCTCTGCTTTATCGCCGCGCCTGCGGCGCACGGTCTCGGCAAGCGGTTCTTGCGCGACTTCAACGTCTCGCCGCGTACGCTCGCACTGTGCGCGTGGGTTCCGGTCGCGTTTCTCGTCATCGGGCTCGTTCAGACGCCGCGCCAAGACGGCGCCGGCGCGCGCGTGCGCGGCGAAGCCGCGCGGCTATCGGCCGGTACTGCAATCCTTGCCGACGGCATAGACGCAGAACAGCTGGCGCTGGACGGGCGGCGCGTCTGGATCGCCAATCCGCTCGATGCGTTCTCGCGCCGCGACCAGCGTCTCTACCTGGACTGGCTCGATGCCAGTCCGGCAGGAGACGCGCTGCTGCGCGAAGCCACGGCTGTCGTCGTCACACGCGGCAGTGCCCCGCAGCAGCGGCTCGAACGTGATCGTTCCTTCCGGCGCGCCGCTGTGGATGCAGAGGCGGTCGTCTACGTTCGGGTTCCCTCGAACGGGTGATTCCAGGCGTGGCGACGCAAGTTTGCGGGGAGATCGCGTTCTCCTCTCCAGATGCGACGCAAAGTCACCAATGCAGCCCCAGACCGTGAGGTCGTGCGCGTGCTCGGCGTCCACTACGGCCAGGGCTTCCACCTGGCCCGGCCCTCTGCCCTTCTCCACTGATCCTCCCCCAGCCGTGGAC
>JALYST010000149.1 GCA_030854665.1 Actinomycetota bacterium | reverse complement strand
CCATCGAGTGGATGGGCCGCACGCCCTTACGTCACGTTTCCGAGTCGTTCAGCCGATCCGGGCGTACACGCCGTTGTTGTTGATCCGGTAGATCCCGAAGTCGGCCGGATTCGCCATGTCGCCCGGTCCCAGCGGGAACTTGAGAGTGTGGACGAACTTGATCGCGAAGCCGAGCACCGACTGCTTCTTCGGGATGTTCGTGCGGTTGATGAAGCCCCGGACCTCGGCACGCGTCGCTGATCCGTTCGCGCACGCCTTGTCGATCGCCCGGGCCACCACGTCGGCAGCCACGTACGTCGGAAGGCCGAAGAGGTCGCTCTTCCCGCCGCCGGGCCCCTTCCGGTACACGGCGATGACCTTGCTTTTCAGGTCGATCGGGAAGAACGAGATCAGCGAGCCCGGGATCTTGAAGTTGTCCGGATCGAAGAGCCCGTCCGAGCCGAACAGCTTTGCGTTCTTACCAGCCGCACGGAGCTGCTCGCCGAAGAGCTGTGCCTTCGGAGCAAGCTGCCACGGGACGTAGACGACCTGCGTGTCGGCCGGGATCCGCGCGGCGAGCGACGAGAAGTCGGAGACAGTCGCTTCGCTGACGGACTCGCGCCTGACGTTGACTCCGGCGTCCTTCAGGATCCGCTCGACCGTGTCGGCAAGGCCGGTGCTGTAGGTGTTCTGGGCGTCCACGATCACCACACGGCTTGCCCGCAGCTTTTGACGGATCCAGCTCGCGACCCGCGGGCCCTGCTGGTCATCGTTAGGCACCGTGCGGAAGAAGAACCCCTTCCGGGTGCCGTCCGTCGTCAGGGTGGTCCGGGTCGCGGTACCCGAGATGAACCCCAGGCCGCCGTTCTGCAGCGGCGCCGTCGAGACCTGGACCTCCTGGCTACCCGCCGGGCCCACGACGGCGAGCATCTTCGAGTTCGACGCGAACCGCTCCGCGACCTGAATCGCCTGTGCCGTGTCCGGCAGCTGGGTGTCGCCGGTGACGATCTGGAGCTTGTTCCCGTGCGTACGGTTGTAGCGCGAGACGAAGAATTGAGCCCACCTGAGCATCTGCTGGCCTAGCGAGGCCGCCGGCCCGGTGATCGGTGCGGCGACCCCGATCGTGCGCGTCTTGCCGCATTTGAGCAACGCGGCCTGGCTGCTCAACGACGCCGCGGGTTTCGCGGCACGGTTGGGTGCGGCGTACGCAACCGCCACGATCGCGAACGCGGCCGTTAGCGCCAGCAGAGCCGCGATCACTCCTCTCCTACTCCTCATCCAATTTCCTCCTCTTGAGTTTGTTGCCCTGACCATTTGACGACTTCCGGCCCTCGTTGTTGTCCTCGTACGAGCGGGAGGCCGGACTTCCGGAAGGATGGAACACGCCCAGGATCCGCATTTCGGTGCTCCCGTTGTTCTCGATGCAGTGCACTTCATCGGGAGGCAGGTGGAAGCATGAGCCCGCCCGTAGCGGGAACGAGCTGCCGCCGACGTGGGCGAAGCCCTCGCCCGCAACGACGTAGCCCACCTCATCGTAGGTGTGGCTGTGGAAGGGCGCTTTGCTCGGCTGGACGATGCCCATGAACTGCGTCACGTCCAGGCAGCCCGCGTCCTCGTTGACGAGATAGCGGAAGCTCCGCTCGCTCGAGGCCTCGAGCTCCGGCTGATCGTCCAGGCGGACCGTCACCTTGCGCGCCCCGCCGCCCTCGACCCGGTCCTCAGGGGCGAGGACGGAGAGCACGTGCAGCTCCTCGGGCCCTGGGTTCTCGACGGCGTAGGTCTCGCCCGGAGTGAGATAGACGCCCATGTTGGGCTCGAGCTCGTGCACGCGCCCGTCGAGGTCGAGTCGTCCCCGGCCGTCGACGATGAACAGGACCTCCTGCTGTCCGGCCAGCTTCCGCTCGGCTGATCGGCCGGGCCCGAAGCGAATCACCCGTTGCTCCAGCAGCTCACAGCCGTTGGCGGCGTCGAAGGCGATGCGGACGCTCGCCGTGTCACCGTCGCCCCGGAGGGACTCCAGGTCGTTTTCGTCGACGACGAAGCTGGTGACGGCCGCCATCGCTGGATTCTAGGTTGTTTGGTCGACCAGGCTCACCTCAACACCTCGACTGCGTCGCCAATTGTCGCACGCCCCGGCTCCGCGACGTCCCCGTAGACACCGAAGGGGAGGTGCCTCTTGCCCGCCTCGTTCTCCGTGAAGCCGCGGTAGGCGGAGATCGTCCGCAGAGTGTCGAAATCGGGCTCCCCGGTTTCCGGATTCTGGGTCGTGATCGCGCAGCGGGCGACGTCCCCGCGGACACTGATCACGGCCTCGCCGATCCGGAGCTGCCGTTTGACCCAGCTGTCCTCCTCGTGCGGTGCGCAGCCGTCGAGCTCGAAGAGCATCCGAAAGCGGCGACCGTCGACGGGCTCGGCCTGGCCGCCGTTCCGGCCGAGCTCATCCAGTGACGCGGTCGAAATCAGGGAGACGTGACCGCGGCTACGGTCGACCGCGAGCCCGGGTGGCGACTGGACGAGTCGGAGCGGCCGGCTGGCCCAGGCGGAGAGCGCCTCAGACCATGGGCCCTCGACGTAGTTGCCGGCGACCGGCCGACCGTAGAAGTCGGTCGTGACCCCCCCGCCGAGGGAAACCTCGCCGTCCGCAACGGTTCCGTCGGGAAAACGAAGCGTGAGCCGTTCGCTGTCCGCGTCGTACTCGGGCCGGATCTGCACGAGCCCGCCGTCGCGGAGCTGGTTGAACCGGCGTCCCTCGGCGTCGACGATGTGAAAGCGGCGGTTCTCGCGAACCCCGTGCCGCTCGAGCATCACCCCCTCGGGATGCAGCAGCCCCAACCCCTTGACAGGAGCGATCGAGATGCGAGTCACGGCGGGCATCCCGCGAGCGTACCGGTGCCAGGCACGGGTACGAAACCGTCTCGGAAGCGTAAAGAGTCGCGCTCCGCGCCAATTGCGCGAGCCTGCGGCGGCATCCTGACGAGATGCCCCGCCCGCTGAGAAACGCGTACCCCGGCGGCTTCTTCCACGTCAGCACGCGCGGCAACAGCCGCTGCCGCATCTTCCTCGATGCCACCGATTACAAGGTGTTCCTGATGCTGCTCGATCGCAGCGAGAGGAAATACAACTGGCGCGTCTACTCCTGGTGTCTGATGACCACCCACTATCACCTGGTCGTTGCGACTCCGGACGGTGGACTTTCGCAAGGGATCTCCGAGTTGAACGGAAGCTTCGCCCGGTGGTCGAACCTGAGACACGAGCGCGAAGATCACCTGTTCGGCAAGCGCTTCGGCAGCTCGGAGATTCTCACGGACGCGTATCTCAAAGAGGCGTGCCGCTACGTAGTTCTGAATCCGGTGCGCGCCGGCATCCGCGACGACCCGGCGGAATGGCGTTGGAGCAGCTACCGCCCGTCAGCCGGATACGAGGAGGCTCCGCCTTACCTCGCCCTCGGTGAGCTCTGGTCGCTGTTCGACCGCGATCGCCGCCGGGCGATCTCGCTGTACCGCGACTTCATCGATCAGGGCGTGACTGCTTAGGCCACGTCCCGGTGCCAGGCACGGGTACGTAACAGTGACGAGTCACGCACGCGTTTCGACTTCGACCTCGTGGCCCTCGAGCTCGAAGACGTAGAAGTCGCGCCCCGTCACGTGCACCGCGACGTTGTAGACCGGCACACCCCCGATTCCTCCTTCGAAGCTGCCGCTGTGGGCGTGACCGTGCAGGACGACATCGGGGCGGTACTCGGCGATCGGCGTGGCCAGGCGATCGCTCCCGAGATAGGTCCAGATCCCTTCCGGCTCCCCGTGGAGAGTGTCCGATGTCGGTGCGTAATGGAGAAGGACGATTCTGATGCGGCAATGGGCGATCTCCTGCAAGCCGCGCCGGATCGCGTCCACCTCTTCCGTCGTCTCGGCGTAGACACGACGCAGGAGGGGCTCGCCGAAGTCGGGAAGCTGCGACCCGGCGAAGCCACCGACGAAGCCCTTCGTCCCGACAACACCGACCTCCTCGCCCCCCAGGTCGAAGACGGTTGCGTCACGGTCGAGCATGTGCACACCCGCGTCGCGAAAGATTTCGGCGATCTCGTCCCCGTGGCCGCTGTGGAGATCATGATTTCCGAGCACCGCCGCTACCGGTATTTCCAGCGGGCGCACGGCGTCGGCCAGCACCTCGGCTTGCTCGGGCTCGCCGTGCGTCGTCAGGTCGCCGGCGAGGAGGACTAAGTCCGCCTCCGGCTCGATCGCAGCAAAGGCCGCGACGATCCGCCCTCGGGTGTGCTCGGAGGCGTGCACATCCCCGGCTGCGGCGATCCGGACCATGGTTCCATCTTCCACGTGCGGGTTACACAGGAAACCCACAGTCCTTCGTGGAAAGGGGTGCCTCGGCCTTCCTCGCCCCGAAACTGCTTAGTCTTTCGCCCATGACCCGCCTCGCCTTCCTCGCCATCGTGCCGATCGTTCTCTGTACTGCCTGTGGCAGCTCGGGCACCGCCTCGCCGAAAAAGGCCGCCCCGCCGCCGGGAGCCGGCAGGGAAGTGACTAACTCCGACTGGCCGGAGGTCGTCTCGAACCCGGATGCATTTCGCGGCGCCAACGCGATCCTGGTCGGCCGGGTCTTCTCCGTCCAGAACTCCGCCGACGGCCGCTACCGCGCGATTCACGTGTGGGCGGACACAAGGAAGAGCCGGCAAGAGACCACGATCATCGCTACTCGCGGCTTCCCGCTTCTCACCGACGACTACGTTCGTGTTCAAGGAATCCTCGCCGGGACCCTGCGCCAGGGGAACACCTTCGGGGTCGGCGTCCGCGGGCCGGTCGTGGTCGCAGCTCGCCTGGTGAGGGTGACGGCGATCGCCGCGGCCTCACCGACCCGGCAGCGGTTGCACGCCAAGCCTTACACGGTCTTCAACGTGACCTTGACGCCGTACCGTGTCGACCTGGCTGCAGACGAGACGCGCGTCTTTCTCCGCATCCACAACGCGACCG
>JALYST010000017.1 GCA_030854665.1 Actinomycetota bacterium | reverse complement strand
CTCGCGACCCCTGCGGTCGTGAGACCGGCATTTACGCTCGGCGGCCACGGTGGTGGCTTCGTCGAGACGGCGGGGCAGTTGCGCCGCCAGGTCGAAATCGGGATCGCCGAGAGCCCGATCGGACAGGTGCTCGTGGAGGAATCGGTGCGCGGCTGGGATGAGTTCGAGCTCGAGGTCGTGCGCGATCGCAAGGACAACGTGGTGATCGTGTGCTCGATCGAGAACATCGACCCGATGGGGGTCCACACCGGCGACTCCGTGACGGTCGCGCCGCAGATGACGCTGTCAGATCACGCCTATCAGGAGCTGCGCGATGCGGCAGCGGCGGTGGTGCGGGCGGTCGGCGTCGAGTGCGGCGGATCGAACATCCAGTTCGCGCGCGAGCGCGACACCGGAGAGCTCCGGGTGATCGAGATGAACCCACGCGTCTCCCGCTCCTCTGCGCTCGCCTCGAAGGCGACCGGCTACCCGATCGCCAAGGTCGCCGCGAAGCTCGCGGTCGGCTACACGCTCGACGAAATTCCGAACGACCTCACCGGCACCACGCCCGCGAGCTTCGAACCGACGCTCGATTACGTCGTCGTGAAGTTCCCGCGCTTTGCGTTCGAGAAGTTCCCCGGTGCCGACACGACGCTCGGAACGCAGATGAAGTCCGTGGGCGAGGCGATGGGCATCGGGCGCACGTTCCTCGAAGCGTTCCGGAAGGCACGGCGCTCGCGGGAGCTCGACGGCGAGGAGATCTGGCAGCTCGCGGACAGCGCGCATCCCTGGTTCGCTGCCGAGCTCGCTGACGAGCTCGGCGAGTTGCGGCTCGAGGATCTCGTCGCGGACGACTTTCTGCGGATCAAGCGGGCGGGCTTCTCTGACGCCGAGATCGCCGTGCGGGCCGGCACGACGGAAGAAGAGGTTCGCGCCAAGCGCCGCGCCTGGGGCGTACGACCCTCCTACCGCCGTGTCGACTCGTGCGCCGGTGAAGTCGAGGCGGCTTCGACGTACTACTACTCCACCTGGGGCGAGGCGGACGAAGCGCCGCCGCTCGGCGACAAGCCCCGGGTCGTCATTCTCGGCTCCGGTCCGAATCGCATCGGCCAGGGAATCGAGTTCGATTACTGCTGCGTGCACGCGGCACAGAGTTTCCGTGCCCTCGGCTACGAAGCTGTGATGGTGAACTGCAACCCGGAGACCGTCTCCACCGACTACGACACCTCCGACCGGCTCTACTTCGAGCCGCTCGGGCTCGAGGAGGTTCTGGCGGTATGCGAGCGGGAGCAGCCCGACGGCGTCGCGATCCAGTTCGGCGGCCAGACGCCGTTGAAGCTCGCGCGCGGGCTCGAAGCCGCGGGCTACCCGATCATGGGGACGCCCTTCGACGCCGTCGATCTCGCCGAGGACCGCGAGCGCTTCGGCGCACTCCTGGATCGTCTTGGCATCCGGTGCCCGGAGTGGGGGATCGCGCGGACGACCGCGGAAGCGCACCCGATCGCCAAGAGGATCGGGTTTCCGGTCTTGATCCGTCCCTCGTACGTGCTCGGCGGCCGCGCGATGCGCGTCTGCTATTCCCCGGACGATCTCGGCGCGATCCAAAGTCCGGTGCTGATCGACCGCTTCATCGAGAGCGCCCTCGAGATCGACGTCGATGCGGTCTCCGACGGGATCGACACCTATGTCGGCGCCGTGATGCAGCATGTCGAGGAGGCCGGTGTGCACTCGGGCGACTCCGCGTGCGTGCTCCCCGCGCCGTCGCTCAGTCCCGCGCGAGACAATGAGATCCGTTCGATCGTCCGTACGCTCGCGCAGGCACTCGGCGTCGTCGGCCTTCTCAACGTGCAGCTCGCAGTCGTAGACGAAAACGTGTACGTGCTGGAGGCGAATCCGCGTGCGTCGCGCACGGTCCCCTTCGCATCGAAGTCGACAGGCGTCAACCTCGTCAAGGCCGCGTGCCGCGTCATGGCCGGCGCGCGTCTGTCCGAGCTCGACCTGTCGGAGGGACAGTCCCTGGGACACGTCTCGGTGAAGGCAGCTGTGCTCCCGTTCGCCCGCTTCCCAGGTGCCGACCCGGTGCTCGGTCCCGAGATGCGTGCCACGGGCGAGGTGATGGCGAGTGCCGCCGATCTCCCGACGGCGTTCGCGAAGGCGGAGCGTGCAGCAGGGCGGCCACTGCCGGTTGCAGGGACCGCGTTTCTCTCGGTGCGCGACGCAGACAAGCGGGCCGTCGTGCAGGTCGCCGGCAGTCTGGCCGAGCTCGGGTTCAAATTGCTCGCAACCGCCGGCACCGCCGACACACTCACCTCGGCCGGGCTCGAGGTGGAACGAGTGCGCAAGGTGACGGAGGAGGAGGCCGGCCCGACGGTCGTGGATCTCATCCGCCGCGGTCGCTGCAATCTCGTCATCAACACGCCGCAGGGATCGGGCGCGCGGACCGACGGATACCTGATCCGCGAGGCCGCCCTCGTCGCGCGCGTGCCGTGCATCACAACGCTGTCCGGGGCGGCGGCTGCGGTACACGCGATCGCTAACGCCCGCAGCGAGGAATCGCTCTCCCTGCAGGAGCTCCAGGAGCGAATCGAGCATGAGACGCGAGCGGCTTAGCGTCGTCGCGAACGAGCAGGTCGGGCCGTACACGCTGTTGCGGGTCGCGCGCGGCGGAATCGACCCGGGCGTTCCGGGACAGTTCTTCATGCTCGAGGCACCCGGCCGCCTGCTGCCGCGGCCGATGAGCCTTTGTCTAGCGCCTCGCGGCGAGCTTGCCTTTCTCATCGATGCGATCGGGCCCGGAACGACGGTGCTCTGCGAGCTCGAGAGCGGCGAGTCGCTCCACGTTCTCGGTCCGCTCGGAAACGGGTTCGCCCTCGACCTGGAGCGGCCGCTGCTCGTCGGCGGCGGCATCGGGATCGCGCCGCTGCCCTACCTCTCCGAAACCCTGGGCCGGCCGCCGGCCGTGCTCGGTTTCCGCTCGGACTGGCATGCCCAGGCCGCCGAGCTCGTGCCGAACGCGCAGGCCTGCGTCGACCCGACCCTGGTGACGCAGCTGATCCCGGACGGAATGGACGTCCTGGCCTGTGGGCCCGAGCCGATGCTGCACGCGGTGCGCGCGCTGGCCCCGACCGCCCAGCTGGCCTGGGAGGCGCCGATGGCCTGCGGCTACGGGGCCTGCTACGGCTGCGCGGTGGAGATCGACGGTGAACTGAAGCGCCTGTGCGTCGAAGGACCCGTGCTCCGTGCTGCTTAACGCCTCGGGGTGTCTCGACGCGCTCACCGCGCCCGATGTCGCGCGTGGCCTCGACGCGTTCGTGACGAAGACCGTCACGCCGCTGCCGCGCGACGGGAACACACCCGTCCGCATCGCGGAGACCGACGTGGGAATGCTCAACTCCATCGGGCTCGCGAACCCGGGTATCGACCGCTTTCTCACGCGCAACCTCCCGGAACTCGGCGAGCTCGGCGTACCCGTGTGGGTTTCGGTCGGCGGTTTCGAGATCGACGACTACGCCGAGATCTGCTCGCGGCTGGACGATCACGCCGAAGTGAGCGCGATCGAGTTGAACGTTTCCTGCCCGAATGTCGAGGCACCGGCGGAGAGCACCGCCCAGATCGTCAGCGCCTCACGCCTGGCGACGCGGAAGCCGTTGTGGGCGAAGCTGTCACCGGCGGTACCTGACATCGCGGAAGTGGCACGGGCGGCGCAGGCGGCGGGCGCCGATGGTCTCTCGCTCGTGAACACGATCCGCGGGCTGAAGCTCGACAGCAGGACGCTCCGGCCAGCCCTCGGCCCTGGGCAAGGAGGACTGTCGGGTCCCGCGCTCAGGCCGATCGCGCTTGCGGCTGTTGCGACGTGCTACCAGGCGACGCAGATGCCGATCGTCGGCATGGGCGGTGTGCAGACGGGTCTCGACGCGCTCGAGCTCATCGCCGTCGGGGCTCGACACGTCGCGCTCGGGACGGTGCTCTTCGCGGATCCAGACGCACCGGCACGCGTGCGCGCGGAGTTGCACGCCGCCGCGGCCGAGCGTGGATGGGACGCATACGAAGATGCATATGCAGTCGCTCATGAAGAAGTGTTGTCCGCGGGGACAACTCTCGACGGCAGGTCGAGCGTCTGAGGCTCAAAAAGCCTGCTCAGACGCGCAAACATACTCGCTTGACCGACGCAGGTCGCTTGTTAGACTCCCGCGCTCATGGTGTCGCCCAAGACCCAGGCCGAGGCACCGATTCGTTCGCTCGATCAACGCATGGAAGCGCTGAAGAGGGCGAATGACATCCGTGTCAGACGAGCAAGACTAAAGAAGGATCTGAAGGACGGACGCGTCCAGATCGAGCAGATCCTCAGCAACCCTCCGGAGTACGTGTCGACCGCGAAGGTGTTCGACATGCTCATGGCCGTCCCGAAGTTCGGGCGGGTGAAGGCGGCACGCTTCCTGAACATGTGCCGGATCAGTCAGTCGAAGACGGTGGGAGGCCTCTCCGACCGACAGCGGTCTGAGCTGATTGGCCTCTTCCACCGCTAAGCCGCTGGTCCTCGTCGTCACCGGCACCTCGGGCGCCGGCAAAGGCACGCTCGAGACGATGCTGCTCGAGCGAATGCCCGAGGTCGAGCTCGCAGTTTCCGCAACCACACGCGAGCAACGGCCGGGCGAGCAGAACGGACGCGAGTACTGGTTCATCACGCCCGAGAAGTTCGAGCGGCTCGTGGAAGACGGGGAGTTTCTCGAGTACGTCGACCTGCCGTGGGGCGCGCGGTCAGGCACGCTGCGCTCCGAGATCGATCGCGTCCAGGCGAACGGGAAGGTGCCGCTGCTCGACCTCGAAACCGACGGAGCGTTGCGCGTGCAGGACGCGATCCCCGGATCGGTCACGATCTTCGTCGACGCACCGACCTTCGCCGAGCTCGAACGGCGTCTGCGTGAGCGGGCGACCGAAAGCTCGGGCGAGATCCAGGTCCGACTCGACCTTGCTCGCAAGCAACAAACCCTGAAAGATCGATTCGATTACGTGATCGTCAACGACGACGTGGAGCGGGC
>JALYST010000014.1 GCA_030854665.1 Actinomycetota bacterium | reverse complement strand
TCAAGCGGATCGGCACGTTCGCGCCCGCGACCGACGTGCCGAGCCTTCAGGAGATCCGCGACAAGATCGACCGGCGCATCGCGCGCGCGTCGGGACGGTACGAGCTTGCGAACGACGGCGTCGAGGCGCGTGTCCTGGATGTGGAACACGCGCTCGCGGATGCACGCGGCGAAGAGCTTCTCAATGAGATCCGGCAGAAGGTGTTGAACAATCCGGACGAAACAAGAGTGAAGCGCACATGAGCGAAGCGCTCGCGTCGTTGACGACGATCCCTCCGCGCTACCGGATCAGCCCCGGGGCGGATGGCGTGGTGCGCTATCTGGGACGTAGGGCTTCTTGCGTCGATCGGCATTGGGCGCGGATGAGCTGGTCGGGTTGGCCGGAGGATCCCGTTTCCCGCTGGCTCCTGTTCTTTCCGCTGTTCTGGATACCCGGACTCGGCGTAACGGCCGCGACGCTCTACCAGAGCTTCGTGCGGCAGGTCTGGATCCTCCGCTCGGGTCGCTTCACGCGCCGGTATGCCGCGCTCGGGTTTTCGATGCGGCGCGAATTTGAGGTGACAAAAATCGAGGTCGTCCACGCCGTCTGGACATCGGCGCGCGGATCGACCGACAGCCTTCACCTTTTGTCGTCATGGCGACGGCAGCGGCTCGTCGAACGCGAGCACATCATCGGCTCTCGGGACCCCATTGCCCCCGAGGTCGTCGGCCTCGCTACGTTGATCACCCGGGAAACCGGTGCGCCCCTACGGCGGGTCGAAACCGTGATTCCCGAGCCGAGCTCGGACTAGCCGGTCGGCCCCCGCTGCTGAATCCGGCCGCATACCCAGCCGTTCGCTTTCAGCACCAAATCAGCACCGACGGCCCCCAGTCCCGGCCCGTAGAGTCGAACCGCACGCGTCCCCATATCGGCATGTGAGGGGTCTAAATGGGCGTTTACAGGGCTGAGTACATCTGGATCGACGGCACCCAGCCGACGCAGAAGCTGCGCTCGAAGACGAAGATCGTCCCGGACGGCGAGAAGCCGCCGATCTGGGGATTCGACGGCTCGAGCACGCAGCAGGCGACGGGCGACAAGTCCGACTGCGTGCTGCAGCCCGTGTTCGTATGCCCCGACCCAATCCGCGGCGGCGACGACAAACTCGTCCTCTGCGAGGTCATGCTCGTCAACGGTCAGCCCCACAAGACGAACATGCGCCGTGCGAACGCCGATATGGCGGAGCAGTTCAAGAAGTTCGACACATGGTTCGGAATCGAGCAGGAGTACACATTCTTTGAAGGCTCGCGGCCTCTCGGCTTCCCGGACATCGGGTTTCCCGCGCCACAGGGCGGGTATTACTGCGGTGTCGGCGCTGACGAAGTGTTCGGGCGGGACGTGGTCGAGGCGCATCTCGACGCCTGCCTCAAAGCTGGACTCAAGATCTCCGGAATCAACGCGGAGGTCATGCCTGGCCAATGGGAGTTCCAGGTCGGACCGTTGAACGCGCCCGAGATCGGCGACCAGCTCTGGGTCGCGCGCTGGCTCCTCTACCGGGTGGGAGAGGACTACGGTGTCAGCGCGACGCTCTACCCGAAGCCGGTACGCGGCGACTGGAACGGCGCCGGCGCGCACACGAACTTTTCGACGAACGACATGCGCGAGAACTACGACGCCTGCGTCGCCGCCGCGGAGGCGCTCAAGACGCGGCACGACCTGCACATCGCGAACTACGGCTTCGGCATCGAAGAGCGGCTCACCGGTCTGCACGAGACCTGCTCGTACAAGGAGTTCCGCTACGGCGTGAGCGACCGCGGCGCGTCGGTGCGGATCCCTTGGCAGGTCGCCAAGGATCGCAAGGGCTACATCGAGGACCGCCGGCCCAACGCGAATGCCGATCCGTACGTCACGACCCGTCTGATCATCGAGACGGTGTGCGGTGCGGCAAGCTCGACTCAGGCGCGCAACGGGAATCGTCCCGCGCCTTCCGTGAAGCTGCCGAGCTCCGGGCGAAAGGTGGCTGCGCGGGCCTGACATGACCCGCGCGTTCGTGCTGCGGCCCGGCGAGGGTCGGTCGATAGACCTCGGCGGTTTCCGCATGTCCGTCAAGGCCGCAGAAGAAGACACGAGCGGCGCTTTCACGCTGCTAGAGGCGGACGAGCCTCCCGACTTTGGTCCGCCGCTGCACGTTCACCGCGACGCCGCCGAGGCCTTCTACGTTCTCGAAGGCGAGTACATCCTCTTCATCGACGGATTGGATCATCGGTGTCCCGCCGGCTCCTTTGTTTTCATTCCGGCCGGCATAGAGCACGGCTTCCGGGTCGGAAGCGCGCCGAGTCGCAAGCTAAACCTCTACACACCGGGCGCGATGGTCGGATATTTCGATGACCTGAGCGCCGCTATCAAGAGTGGCCGCGTCGAACCCGATGTGGTGTCAGAGATTGCGCGCAGGTACGGCATGGAAGTCCGCGGGCCTGTGCCCGAGGGTTACGCGTAGCGGGTCGACGAGCTCGGACGTTTTGCGCCACGTTCGACCATAAGCACGTCTCGTGAATTCGCGTCGGCAGCGACAAACGACAGAAGTCAGGCACCCTCGTCTTCCACGGCGACGCGCTCGCGCTTTAGCCGGGCCGCTCGCGCGGGTTTATCGCGAGCTTTACGTCCAGCGGCTAGGTCTTCGGGAGGGCGCGGATCTTCCTGTCGAGATCGGCCTTCTGCCGAAGCAGTTCCTGCTTCTCCGGCAGATGCGTCTGCCTCGCCGCATCCGGGCGGGTCACCCGACCGATCTTTGAAAGCTCCTGGTTCACACGCTGCAGCTCATCTCTGAGTCGTTGGACCTCGCCGGAAGCGACAGCGGTCGGCGCGGCAGGCTGAGCCGGTGGCGCTGCCGCTGCCGCCGGCTTTCGCGGTGCGGCCGCCGCAGCTTTCGCAGCGGGGCGGGCTGAGGTGCGGGCCTTGCCGGTCTTGTTCTTGATCTGCTGAGCATAGGTCGCGAAGCGCTCGCACCCCGTCGGTGACAATGACGGCGGATCGTCAGTCCACCCAGAAGACCAAGGTCATCTGCCACTAGAAGAACTCGCCCCGGGCTCCCTTCGCAAACTCGGCGGAGGGAGCCGCGGGGAGTAGGCTCTGCCGGTTCGCGGGCGGCGATGACTGGGGGAGCAGGGCTATGGCGATGACCGTTACGAGGCGCTCGACGACGCAACGCAAGTTCCAGCTCGACGAGAAGGACCTGCCGACGCACTGGTACAACATCCAAGCCGATCTTCCTTCGCCACTCCCGCCGCCGCTGCACCCCGGTACGGGACAGCCCATCGGTCCAGCTGATCTCGCGCCGCTATTTCCGATGGAGCTCATCAAGCAGGAGGTCAGCCGCGAGCGGTGGATCGAGATCCCCGAACCCGTCCGTGACGCCTACAGAGTCTGGCGACCGACACCGCTCATTCGCGCGCTCGGCCTCGAGAAGGTCCTCGGCACGCCGGCCCGGATCTATTACAAGTGGGAGGGCGTGAGCCCGGCCGGAAGTCACAAGCCGAACACCGCGATCGCGCAGGCCTATTACAACAAGCAGGAGGGCACCAAGCGCCTCGCCACCGAGACCGGCGCGGGTCAGTGGGGGAGTGCCCTCGCGCTCGCGGCGCGGATGTTCGACCTCGAGTGCAAGGTCTACATGGTCCGCGTCTCGTACGACCAGAAGCCGTACCGGCGGATCCTCATGGAGACCTGGGGCGCGGAGGTGGTCCCGAGCCCGAGCCCGGACACGAACGCGGGCCGCGCCGCACTGGCCAAGGATCCGAAGAGTCCCGGCAGCCTCGGCCTCGCGATCTCCGAAGCCGTCGAGGACGCCGCCACACGCGATGACACGAAGTACTCACTCGGCTCGGTCCTCAACCATGTGCTAATGCATCAGACGGTCATCGGCCAGGAGGCGAAGAAGCAGCTCGAGCTCGCCGGCGATCAGCCGGACATCCTCGTGGCCTGCATCGGCGGCGGCTCGAACTTCAGCGGCTTCACGTTCCCGTTCCTGGCCGACAAGCTCACCGGAAAAGTGAGGGACCTCCGCGTCATCGCGGTCGAGCCGATGGCCGCACCGAGCATGACCAAGGGTCAGTACGTGTATGACTTCGGCGACGAGGCGATGATGACGCCGCTCGTGAAGATGCACACGCTCGGTCATTCATTCATGCCCGCGCCGATCCATGCCGGTGGGCTGCGCTACCACGGCATGGCCCCGTCGGTCAGCGCGCTCTACGACCAGAAGGTCATCGAAGCCATCGCGGTCCACCAGCGACCGACGTTCGAGGCGGCGGTGATGTTCGCGCGCGCCGAGGGCTACCTTCCCGCGCCCGAGTCGGCGCACGCCATCCGCGTGGTCATCGATGAGGCGCTCAGATGCAAGGAAGCTGGTCAGGCGAAGACGATCGCGTTCAACCTCTCGGGGCATGGCCACTTCGATCTCGGTGCGTACGAACGCTACCTGAACGGCGAGCTCGAGGACTACGAGTACCCCGAGGAGAAGGTGCGCGAAGCGCTCGCTGGCTTGCCCAAGGTCGCCGTCTAGAGCGGCTACGCATCCCAGGACAGCCTCACGGGTACAGGTCCGATCGAGTCGTTCCCGACAACAGGCCCGAGGGTCCACAACAACCGCATCAGCTAGGCGACCTTCGTGTGATTGCGCACGGCAGAAGGCCCGCGACGAGCGGGGCTTCTGTCATCCAGAGTCGGCGATGGCCGGATCTCCTGGCCAGCGTTCCACGATGGCGATGGCCTCGTCCTCATCCTTGACCTCCACAACTGCGTAGCTGCCGACGGACTCCTTCGCGTCGATGAATGGGCCGTCGCTGCAC
>JALYST010000143.1 GCA_030854665.1 Actinomycetota bacterium | reverse complement strand
TACTCGGAGCTGCGCGCACGCGAAGCCGCCGAGCGTGCGGACATCGCGCTCATCCTCGTCGACACCTCCGAGGGGCTCGTCGACCACGATCTCACCGTCGCCGACATCGCGCGCAAGGCCCAGGACTCGACGATCGTCGTCCTGTCAAAGTGGGACGTGACGACGCTCGGCATCGAAGACATCCGGCCCGAGCTTGAGCGGCGGCTGAAACAGCGTCCGCCTCACGTCGCCGTGTCCGCCAAGACCGGGCGCGGGGTCGAGCGGCTGCTGGACGGGATCGAGAAGCTCTACGACAAGCACACAGCGCGGGTCCCGACCGCCGAGCTCAACCGCTTCCTCGCCGAGCTCCGCGAGAAGCGCCAGCCCCCGTCGCGCGAGGGCCGGAGCCTGAATCTGCTCTACGGGGCGCAGGTGTCCGCGCGCCCGCCACGCTTCCGGTTCTCCGTCAACGATCAGTCCCTGGTCACCCGCGACTACGGCTACTGGGTGGAGAACCAGGTGCGCGAGCGCTTCGGGCTCGAAGGGGTGCCGGTCACGATCGACTTCGTTCCGCGCTGAGCGTCAGGATGGCGCGGTGAAGATCGTCGTCGTGGGAGGTGGATCGTGGGGAACCGCGTTTGCGGCCTTCCTCCGCGACCGCGGCCACGACGTCACGCTCGCGTGCCGCGACCCCGAGCAGGCGCGCGTCATCGAAGAGACGGGACGCAACCCTCGCTACCTCACGACTGCTGACCTTCGTAGTGTCAAGGCGACGCCGGTAGAGGAGGCACCGGTAGCCGACGCGGATCTGGTCGTGCTGGCAGTTCCGAGTCGTACGTTCGCCGAAGTTGCGGCAGCCTTGCCCGGCGAGGCGCCCGTGCTGATCCTGACGAAAGGCCTCGACCCCGCAACGGGAAGTCGCCTGTCGACACGCGTGCAAGGTCGCCCGGTCGCGATGCTCTCGGGACCGAACATGGCGGAGGAGGTCGCGCAGGGCCTGCCGACGGCGACCGTGATCGCAAGCGAGAATCGTGAGCTCGCAGAGCGTTTGCAGGAGGCGATCAATTCGATGGTCTTCCGCGTGTACGTGAATGACGACCTCGTCGGCGTCGAGCTCTGCGCGGCCGCGAAGAACGTGATCGCGCTCGCGGCGGGCGGGGTGGACGGGCTCGGGCTCGGCGACAACGCGAAGGCAAGCCTGATCACGCGCGGCCTGGTCGAGATGTCGCGGCTCGGCGAGGCGTGCGGCGGGCAGCCGGAGACCTTCTCCGGCCTCGCGGGCATGGGCGACCTGAACGTCACCTGCTACTCGGGCTTCGGACGCAACCGCCGCGCGGGCGAGCTGATCGCACGTGGCGCGACCGCGGACGAGGCGGCGGCCCAGATCGGCCAGGTGGTCGAGGGCCTCACGACGGCGCCCGTTCTCAGAGATCTCTCACATCGGGTCGGCGTCGAGCTGCCGATCACCGAGGGCGTTTGCCGCGTTCTTAGCGGCGAGAGCCTCAACGACCTGCTCGCCAGCCTGATGGGACGCCAGCCGACGGACGAGTGAGGGCTACGATGGGGGCGATGCGTGCCGCCGCCGCAGCGCTCGCACTCGGCCTCCTGCTCGTCGCAGCGGGTTGCGGTAACAGCACCGCTGCAACCGCGACGTCCTCCGGTACCGATGCAGCGGGTCTTGTTCCGGCGAGCGCGCTCGCGTACGTCAGTGCGGACGCGAACCTCGACTCGCAGTCCTGGCAGATCGTCACCGACCTGATCGGCCAGATCGGAACCGACGCCGACTACAAGCGCGACATCCATCCCGCACTCGGCGACCGCGTGAACCTTGCCGTGCTGGGCGTCGACAACGGCAAGCCCGAGGCCGTCGCGATCGTGAAGCCGACTGACGTGACGAAGCTGCAGGCGCTCGCCAAGAGATTCGACCAGGGGACCGAGCACTACACGGTCGAGAACATCGGCGGCTGGTCGGTCGTCGCAGACTCCGCGGAGGCGTTCCAGGCCGTTCGCGATGCCAGTACGGGAAGCTCGCTCGCAGACGACGCGGATTTCAAGAGCGCGATGTCGCAGGTCGGCGACAGTTCGTTCGCGACTGCGTATGCGTCGGGTTCCGGAGTGCAGCAGCTGCCGGCAAAGCTGCAGGCGCTCGTACGGGTCGCCGGTTCGCCCCGCTGGGTCGCCGCAGGTATCACCGCGGACAAGAGCGCGCTTCACATCGACGTGCGCGCCGCCGGCGCGTCGACACCGGCGGCGTACAGGCCCGCGCTGCTTCAAGACGTTCCCTCGGGCGCGATCCTCGCGGTCTCCTTCAAGGACCTGAACCAGCTGCTCGCACGGATCCAGGCCGAGCCCACGCTTCGCGCGTCACTCCCACCATTCCTCAACGGGCTGAGGTCGCTCGGCGGCGAAGGCGTGCTGTACCTGCTGCCCGGGGTGCTGCTGCCCGTGATCACCGTCGAAGTTCAGTCCCCTGATCCCGCGGCCGCGGCGAAGTCGCTCCGCGCTCTCGCCGCGCAGGCCGCAAAGCTGCTGCCGCTCCGGGTCGAACGGCACGGGAACTACGTCCTCCTGACCAACGCGGCGGCCGGGACCAGCCCGGGCAGCGGATCCCTCATGGAGGACCAGCCGGTCAAGGACGTGCTCGCCGCGGCCGATGTACCGCCCGAGGTCACATGGCTGGCATACGCAGACATCCAGCGGCTCGCTCCGATCCTGCAGGCATTCGCTTCGCTGACGGGACAGGGCCAGACCAAGCCGTCCCCGCACATGAAGCTCGAGAAGTTCGGGACACTTGTCGCCTTCGGCGCCCGGTCGGGCTCGACCAGCAGAGTCGAGGTCCGGCTCACGACTCGGTAGTGCGCAGGCTCGGGCTTCTTCTCGCCGCGCTTGCGCTCGTGCTCGCGGGCTGCGGCGGCACGACGAATCCCAGTGCCGGCGCCGGCGACATTGTCCCGGCCTCGGTCCCGCTGTTCGTTGCGCTCGACACCGACCTCGACTCTTCCCAGTGGCAGGCGGTCAACAAGCTCGCGAGCAAGTTCCCGGACAAGCAAAAGGCCGTCGACTCGATCAACCAGCAGCTGCTGAAGAAAGGGCTCGACTGGGACCGTGATCTCAAGCCCGCACTCGGTCCGGAGATCGACGTGGTGACGCTCGATTTCGCGCACCCCGAGGAGACCGTGGCCTTGATGCAGCCGAAGGACGAGGGCGCGTTCGAGCGCGCCGTAAAGAAGGGCAACGCCGGGGATCCCTCGAACAAGCTCGTCTACGAGAAGTTCCGCGGGTGGACGCTGATGTCCGACAAGCAAACCGCGATCAACGCTTTCAAGCAGGCGAGCGACGCCGCGAAGCGCACGCTCTCCGACGACAAGGATTTTTCCGCCGCGATGGGCAAGGCGAGTGACGGCATCTTCCGCGCGTACGTCAACGGCGCGAGCGTGATGGCCGCAGCGCGGGAGCTCATGGGCCCGGAGGCCGGTTCCTATTTCAAGAAGCTCGGCACGCTCGACTGGCTGCTGATGACGCTGCGTGCGAAGTCCGACGGGGTTGCGTGGGACACGACCGTGCACGGGACGCCCGGCAAGGCGTTCAAGAACGTCGACGTGCATGCCTCGAACGGCAGCCTGCAGAAGCTCGTGCCGAAGGATGCGCTCCTCTATCTCGCGTTCCACGGCTCGAAGGGGATGCTCGGAGGGCTCCGCGGCAACCCGATCCTGCAGCAGTTCGGCGCCAAGGGTCTCGGCGACGCCCTGCAGCAGGTCGGCCGGGTCCTGGAGGGCGAGAACGCGCTCTACGTCCGCGCTGCCGGTACGAAGGATGTTCCCGAGGTCACGTTCATTGCTGCGCCGGGCGGCGGGCTGGACGGCGCGGCTGCCCTGGACCGCGTTCTGAACCGCTTCGCGAAGGAGCTCGGCGGACGGCCGAAGCGAACGACGCTCGCAGGTGTTCCGGTCCGAGTGATCGGCGCGGGCCCGATCGCGGTGCGGTACGCAAACGTCAAGGGCAGACTCGTCATCACCGATCTTCCATCGGGGATCGTGTTCGCGCAGAAGGGTGGCAAGACGCTGGCGGACAGTCAGGAGTACCAGGACGCGGCCAAGAGCTCGGGTCTGCCGACCTCGCCGCAGGTCGTGCTCTACCTCGACATCCACAGCACGATCCCGGCGATCGACCGGTTCGCCGGTGCGCGGATCCCGGCCGATGTGCAGCGGAATCTGAAGCCCCTGCGCTCTGCCATCGAATACGCCGTGAGCCGCTCCCACGAGTTCCAGGTCTCGTTCTTCTTGCGCATCAGGTAGTCGGGCGTTCTGTGTAGCCTGTGGCCCCATGGCCGCCCGCGAGTTCCTTTTCACCTCGGAGTCAGTCACCGAGGGGCACCCAGACAAGGTGGCCGACCAGATCTCGGACACGGTTCTCGACGCCGTCCTCGCGGAGGATCCCGAGGGGCGGGTCGCCTGTGAGACGCTGATCACGACCGGGCTCGTCGTCGTGGCAGGCGAGATCTCCACGGACATCTACGTGGACATTCCGAAGCTCGTGCGGGAACGCATCTCGGAGATCGGCTACACGCACTCCGAGTGGGGCTTCGACGCGACGACCTGCGGCGTCGTGGTCGCGCTCGACGAGCAGTCGCCCGACATCGCGCAGGGCGTCAACTCGTCGTACGAGGTGCAGCACGATCCGCGTGACGACGATCCGCTCGACCGGATCGGGGCCGGCGACCAGGGGATGATGTTCGGTTACGCGTCGAACGAGACGAAAGAGCTGATGCCCCTTCCGATCATGCTGGCGCACAAGATCTGCAAGCGGCTCGCCGAGGTGCGCAAGGCGGGCGAGTTGCCCTACCTGCGGCCCGACGGCAAGGCGCAGGTGACGATTCGCTACGAGATCGACGACGACGGGCGGCAGCGCCCTGTCGAGATCGAGCGCGTGCTCGTGTCGACGCAGCACTCCGACGGGATCTCCTCCGAGGACCTGATCAAGCCGGACATCGTCGAGCGTGTGCTTCGTCCCATCCTGCCGGGGGATCTGTACGACGAGAAGCGGCTGATGGACGACCGTGACTTCGTGTTCGTGAACCCGACCGGAAAGTTCGTGCTCGGCGGCCCGATGGGGGATACCGGGCTCACGGGCCGGAAGATCATCGTGGACACCTACGGCGGCGCTGCGCGGCATGGCGGCGGTGCGTTCTCCGGCAAGGATCCGACGAAGGTCGACCGCTCCGCGGCGTACGCCGCGCGTTATGTCGCAAAGAACATCGTCGCGGCAGGGCTCGCGGATCGCTGCGAGGTCAACGTCGCGTACGCGATCGGCGTCGCGCATCCGGTCTCGATCGCGGTGCAGACGTTCAATACGGAGCACATCCCGACCGACCAGTTGGAAGCGCTCGTGCGCGAGCACTTCGACCTGCGCCCGGCCGCGATCCTGCGCGATCTCGACCTGCGCCGGCCGATCTTCACCAAGACGGCTGCGTACGGCCACTTCGGCCGCGAAGACCGCGATTTCACTTGGGAGCGCACCGACAAGGCGGATGCGCTGCGTGAGGCCGCCGGGGTCGCTTCAGCCGCTTCGGTCTAAGAACCGAATCACGCGCACCTTCACCCCGAGGGCGCGTCCGGGGAGCGGGATGTTGGGCACGTCGATGCCGAGTTCGAGCGGGGCGCCGTTCGTCGGAACCCTGATCGTCCGAGGCGTTCCGGCGCGGATCACGAACAGCCGCGTTCCAGCCATGACCTTGCGCGGCGCGGTTCCGTCAGGGACGTAGAGCTTGAGTTCGTAAACGCCAGGTCGTGCAGGCCACGTCCGGTAGCGAAGGGAAGTCCCGGTCCAGCCGTCTGGCGCCAGGCCGGTGGCGAGCCAGCGGACATGCGCGCCGGCCGGCACCCGGTAGGCGACCAGCCCGTCGCGGGGCCGAGCGACAACGCGTCCGTCAAGGCCGATGGCCGAGCCGGAGACGTTGACGACGAAGACGTGCTCTGCGGTACGTCTACCGGCGATCTCGAGCGAGCCGTCAGGGGCAACGCGCGCGACGCGCAGGGGGAGCGTTTCCGGCGCCGCCGAGCCGAGGACGATCACGTCGCGCACCGTTCGGTTCCAGCTCTCCAGATACGTGCCGAGGAGAGGATTTGCGCGTGGCAGCGCGAGATAGTGTCCCGGCCCCAGGTGCAAGCGGTCGAGCCAATTGGGCGGTGCGGAGCCGAAGGTGCGCACCGACCAGGCCGTAGCGAGGCGGTCCGTCGCGTAGACCGCGGCACTCATTGCGAGCATCAGGCCGATCCCGACGAGCGCGAAGACTTCGGGCGCTCCGCGCCGTCGCAGTGGGAGCGCCAGCGTCAGCAGCGCTACGCAGATCGGTGCGAGCGAGTAAACCAGCGAGGCCTCCGGAAGTCCTTTCGTGAACGCCGCGCGGGCGAACGCCGACAACGTCACGGAGTCGAAGAAGAACGCGCCTGTCCCGGTCAGGCCGGGTAAGGAGACTTGCGAGAGCGCAAGCGCGCCGAAGCAGGTCACGGCGACGAGCTCACGTCGCCTCGGCGATCCGCGTTCCGCGTAGGCGAAGAACGCGAGGAACAAGAGCGGCGTGACGTAGAAGAGGTAACGCTCGAGAGGGCGACCCGCCTCGCCGCCGCCGATCATTGCCGCCTGGCCGATGAAGAGCACGGTTGAGATCAGCGTCAGCGCCGCGACGGCGCGCTCGAGCTGATTGCGAGGGCGGCCGAGCATGAAGCCGAGGCCGAACACTCCGCCGACGACGACGGTTAAGCCGAGTGAGTAGGTCAACAGGTAGCCGTTCGTCAGCGCCCAATGCGCAACGCTTCCCGCGGAGAAAGCGAGATGTCGTGCCTCGCCGTATTGGCCCAGCGCTCCGGGCACCCCTAGTAGCAAGGCGACTAGCCCCGCGGCCGCTCCGCACGAAGGGAGGTGGCGACGGTACTGCCGTCTTCCGCAGATCGCTACGGCTGCGAGGTAGGCGAGAGGTAGGACGAGGAATTGCACGCGCGTCGCAACTGCGAGGACGCAGATCAGCGGCACCGCGACGGCCGTCCGGCGTGAGGGAGCTTGTACGGAGTGTGCGAGCACGGCGACCGCGCAGAGAAAAACGGGATAGGCGAGCGCCTCCGACATGAGGTACCCGTGGTAGAAGAGCGCCGGTGTTGCAACGGCCGCGGCCGCGGTGAGCAGCGCGAAGGACGGACGCACGACGCGCGCGGCAAGCCAATACGCGGGAAAGACAGCCGCCGACATCAGCGCCGCGTTGATTAGCTTGGCGGCGGTGTACGCGTCCGTCATCGAGCCGAGCAGCCAAGCGGGCGATTGGACAAGCGGGGCAAGAATCGCCGGGAAGAAGTAGTGCTCGCCCCGGAGTGAAAACAAGTGGCCTTCCGAGATCGCCTGCGAGAGCTTCCCGTAGAGCAGCTCGTCGTTGAAGACGGTCGGCGTCGCGTGCCCGAACGACTGCCACGCGTGGTAGCTCACGGCGACGGCAAAGAGCAGCGGCAGCGCCAACCGGCGCGCGAGAACGCGCGTGACGGTGAAGGGCCTGGCCGCAGTTCCGGCAGCCGTAGTCGGGGCGGCGCTCACAGCGTTCGTATCGGCCTCCGGGGGCGCGGCCGTTAGGCGGTGCTTCGAGGCCGCACGAGAGCGAAGGACGTTGCCGCCGTCGGGGACATGTCCCTCGGCGAAAGACGCGGCCCCCGCCCGAAAGAGTCGCATGGTTGAGCCAGTCGGAAGCCTCTGTGGTTACAAAGTCACACTTTCGACACGAACTCCATGTCCCGTCTAAGGAGCTCGGGCCATGGCGAGGCTGGCCACGTTGGGGACAGTCCCCAACGGGTCCGGAGTAGCCGGGTCCGAGAGCTAGGTGGGGCGGACGAAGAGGCCCGCGGCGGCCTTCTCGCCGATCGCCCGTTCCTGGCCGTTCAGCTTCACCGTGACCTGGCCCGCCGCAGGCTGGGCGTCTCGGACCTCGATCTCGCTGCCCGGCACCAGGCCCTCGTCGTAGAACCAGTGCAGGAGGTCGCCATCGTGCTCGGCCAGCCGCACGATCGTCGCCCGCGCGCCGGCCTTCAGATCCGACAGCGGTGCGAGGTCGCGGTTCTCGGCCTGCTCGACGTCGGGATCGACCGGCCACCCGTGCGGGCAGCGGTCCGGATTCCCGAGCCGCTCCTCGATTCGCTCCACCATGTCGTCGGTGAACGTGTCCCCGAGCAGGTCTGCCTGCACGTGCGCCTCCGCGGCCGTGTAGCCCATGAAGTCCGTGAGCAGCCGCTCGATGATCCGGTGCTTGCGGACGACGCGCTCTGCGCGCTTCCGACCCGTCCCGGTGAGCAGCGCTTCCTTGTGCTCGCCGCGCTCGATCAGCCCTTCGCCCTCGAGCCGCTTCAGCATCTCCCCGGCCGACGCACGCGAGACGCCGAGCATCTCCGCCACCCGGGACGAGAGCGTGGGAGACCCGGTGCCGAGGGGGCGGTACTCGCCGATCGGGAACGCGAGGAAGTAGATTGTCTCGAGGTACTCGTCGACTGAATGTCCCTGCGCCATCGGCCTGATCGTAGCCTGTAAGGTGACCCTTACATGAGCACCGCCCAGACCCTCGTGCTCGGCGCGATCGCCGGCCTGACGATCTTCCTCGGGCTGCCGATCGGCCGGATGCAGAACGTCAGCGCCGCCACGAAGGCGTTTCTCGCCGCGACCGCGACCGGCGTCCTGATCTTCCTGTTCTGGGACGTCATGAGCGGGGCCGTGGGGCACATCGAGGGGGCACTCGAGGAGGGCCGGGGCGGCCGGTTCGGGTGGCTCGCGTTCCTGCTCACGGCCGGCTTCTTCACCGGCCTGATGAGCCTCGTCTACTACGACAGCTGGATGAAGCGCCGCCGTCGTCGGGCGTTCCTCGGGCCGGGCGCGGCCTCAACCGCCGAGTTCGAGCACGACCATCACTTCACCGGGATGTCGCCGGCGCGGTGGCTCGCGATCTTCATCGCGACGGGTATCGGCCTGCACAACTTCTCCGAAGGCCTGGCGATCGGACAGTCTGCCGCCTCGGATCAAGTGAGCCTCGCGATCGTGCTGATCATCGGGTTCGGACTGCACAACGCGACCGAAGGCCTGGGAATCTGCGCGCCGCTCGCGGGTGACAAGGAGCGACCGAGCTGGGCGTTCCTCGGCGTGCTAGGCCTCATCGGCGGTGCCCCGACCTTCTTCGGGACGCTGCTGGGGCAGGTGTGGGTGAACGAGAGCGTGTCGATCCTGTTCTTCGCGCTCGCTGCCGGATCGATCCTCTACGTCGTGATGGAGCTCCTGAACGTCGGCCGCGTCCTCGCCTCGAAGACGCTGGTGACGTGGGGCGTCCTGCTCGGCCTCTTCCTCGGTTTCGGCACCGACTTCATCCTCGTAGCCGCCGGGGCCTAGCGTCACATCCCGACTCTAGGCTGGCGGGGTGACGCGCTATGCCTCGGTCTATCCACTTGTAACGGCGCGCGCACTCGCGCGCGAGTTCACCTACGAGGTTCCGGACGACGTCCAACCCGGAGCCGTGGTCGAGGTGCGTTTCGGCAACGCGAAGCGACGTGGTGTCGTGACGGAAGTAGACGTTGCGGCGCCGAAGGGCATCAAGACCTCGACGATCGAACGTGTTGTCGAAGACCTGCCGAAACCGCTCGTCGAGCTCGCGCTCTGGATTGCGGAGTACTACGGCTCGACGCCGGGACGCGCGCTTGCGCTGATTGCGCCCCTGCAGCGGAAGGCCCGCGGCGAGCGGCCGCAGCCGGCAGAGCGCGATGGGCTGCCGGGCGAGGCCGAGCCTGCCGAGCTCAGCGCGTCGCAGCAGGCGGCACTCGACCGCATCGTCGGTGTCTTCGACGCGGGGGAGAGCGCCAACTTCCTCCTCTACGGTGCAACGGGCAGTGGCAAGACCGAGGTCTACCTCCAGGCCTGCGCAGTTGCGCTCCAGCGCGGGCGCGGTGCGATCGTGCTCGTCCCGGAGATCGCACTCACGCCGCAGACGGTCGGTCGCTTCCGCGCGCGCTTCGGCGAGCGCATCGCTGTGCTTCACTCCTCGCTGACGGAAGCAGAGCGACGCGACGAACGTGCGCGCATCGCGAGTGGCGAGGCGCCGATCGTCGTCGGCGCGCGCTCCGCGGTCTTCGCGCCGGTGCCGCGGCTCGGCGTCATCTGTGTGGACGAGGAACACGACGCGTCCTACAAGCAGGAGTCGGATCCGCGCTACGACGCGCGCACCGTGGCGGCGAAGCGTGCCGCGCTCGAAAACGCAGTCGCGATCTTCGGCAGCGCGACGCCCAGACCCGAGAGCTGGGGGAGGCTCGAGCGGCTCGATCTCGGTGGGCGGCTCTCCGGTCCACTGCCGCCGGTCCGCGTCGTCGACCTGCGCCGCGAAGCCGGCTACCCGCTCTCCGCGCCGCTGCTCGCCGCGCTCGGAGCGATCGAGGAACACGGGGGCAAGGCGATCCTGCTGCTGAACCGCCGCGGTGTCGCGCCCGCGCTGCACTGCCGTGCGTGCGGGCTGACCTTACGCTGTGTCAACTGCGACGTCGCACTCGTCCTGCACGGCGACGGACTCCTGCGCTGCCATCACTGCGGACACACGGAGCAGAAGCCGGAGATCTGCCCCGTCTGCAGTTCGACGGAGATTGCGCGGCTCGGCGCGGGCACGCAGAAGCTCGAGCGCGAGCTCGAGGCGAAGCTGCCGGAGCTGGAACGCATCCGCCTCGACGCCGATGCCGTCGAGAAGCCGGGCGCACTTGCGGCCGCGCTCAAGCGTTTCGCCGCTGCGGACCGCGTCGTCCTTGTCGGTACGCAGATGGTCGCCAAGGGCCACCACTTTTCCGGCGTCGCGCTCGCCGCCGTCGTCGACGCGGACACGGGACTCGGCATGCCCGACTTCCGCGCAGAGGAGCGCACCTTCCAGCTGCTGACGCAGCTCGCCGGGCGCAGCGGTCGCGACGCACCCGGACGCGTGCTGGTGCAGACGTTCCAGCCCGACTCGCGCGCGATCGAGCTCGCGGCGAGGCACGACGTCTCGCGCTTTCTCGACAGCGAGCTCGAACGCCGGCGCGCGCTCGGCTATCCACCCTTCAGTCATCTCGTGCGGATCGTCGTCGCGGGCCCCGAGCCCGATGGGCCATTGCAGGCGCTGCTCGAAATCAAAGAGGGACTGGCCGGCGACCTGCTCGGGCCTGCGCCGCTCCTCCGCCTGCGCGGTCGCTATCGCGCGCAGCTCGTTGCGAAGACCGACCAGCCGCGCCGTCTCGCTGCACAGGCGAGCAGGTTGCTCAGCGCGGGCGCACCCGCGATGCGCCGGGCCGGCCTGACTGCCGTCGTCGACGTGGACCCACAGAGCCTCTAGAGGTACTAGTTGAGCGAAGGATCGAGCGGCATGCGGGAGACGAGCTCGTAGCGCCCGCCCTTGCGGCGCAGCACCTCGCTCCAGAGCTTGTCGGGATCGTCGGTGAAGATCGCGTCCGCGTCCGCAGGCTCGATGATCCAGTCGTCGCGCTCGAGCTCGTCCTCAAGCTGCTCCGGGCCCCAGCCCGCGACGCCTGCGAAGACGCGCCTGCGTTGCAGGTCCGGTGGATGCTCCTCGAGCGCTTCTTCGATTGCGACGAAGCCGACGTCGTCCATCACGACGATGCCCGCCTCGTCGGGATCCTCGAACTCCGCGAGCACCGCGACGCCGTCCGGGTTGACGGGGCCTCCGACGAACACGGGGTCGTCTACGTCGATGACCGGCGCGAGCTGCGGCACCGCTTCGCCGACCGTCGCCTCCGAGCAGCGATTGAGGATCAGACCGATCGCGCCCTCGTCCGTGTGCGCCGTGATCAGCACGACCGCGCGCTCGAAATTCGGGTCGAGAATCGCCGGGGAGGCGATCAGGAAATGGCCGGCGAGGGAGTCCATGCCCTAAGTCTGCACTACGCCGCTAATGTGCCCCCGTGATATTGCGGTGATGGCTTCAATCGCTTCGGCCAGGGATTGCAGACGGACGTGCGAGCGAAGCTCGCCCGTCCTGACGACGGCACCGCAGGCGGTGCCTTAGGTGACCGAGGTCGAGGGAGTCGAGGGAGAAATCAGGGACGAAGAGCTCGATGCGGAGCGCGAAGCACGGCGCCAGCTCGCCCTCGCCCAGATCCGCCAGTATCCCGACTCGGTCCTGCGGATGAAGGCGCCTCCGGTGGAGAAGTTCGACGATGACCTCAAGCGGCTCGTCACCCGCATGGGGGAGCTGATGAAGGACGCGAACGGCGTCGGCCTCGCCGCCACTCAGGTCGGAGTGCTCCGCCGCGTGTTCGTTTTCGCCCGAGAGGAGGACGAGGTGGCCGTGCTCGTCAATCCGGAGATCGTCAGCCGCGCCGACGAGGCCGAGACGGACGATGAAGGCTGCCTCTCCATTCAGGGAGTCACGATGCCGGTCGAGCGGAACACCTCGGTACGGATCGAAGGGCGCGACGAGAACGGGGAGCAGGTCGCCTACGACCTCGAAGGAACTCCCGCGCGCATCGTGCAACACGAGCTCGACCATCTCGACGGAACGCTGATCCTGAACCGCACGACGCCGGAGGCCCGCCGCGGAGCGCTTGCGGCGCTGCGGCCGCGGCTCGTCATCCGTTAGGTGAAGCTTGCCGTCGCAGCGACGGCGCCTTTCGGAGCGGACGTGCTCGAGCGTCTCGCTGCTCGTCACGAGATCACAGCGCTGCTGACGAGGCCTGATGCGCCCCGCGGACGCGGACAGAAGACCGGCGCCCCGCCCGCGAAGGGGACGGCCGAGCGGCTCGGCATCCGCGTGCTGCAGCCGGCCAGGCCACAAGCAGGAGGTCTCGACCTCGGCGCCGATACGATCGTTGTCGCGGCTTACGGGCTCCTGATCCCCGAGGACGTACTCGAGGAAGGGCTCTGGCTCAACGTGCACCCGTCGCTATTGCCGCGGTGGCGCGGCGCCGCACCGGTGGAGCGCATGATCATGGCCGGCGACGCGGAGACGGGCGTGACCATCCACCGCACCGTCAAGGAGCTGGACGCCGGGCCGATCGCGGCACAGCGCTCGTTCCCGATCGGCGAGCAGGATGACGCGGGAAGCGTCTACGAGAAGTCGGCTCCGCTTGCTGTCGAACTGCTCGACGCCGTTTTGCCCGAGCCGGACTTCACGCCGCAGGACGAGGAGAACGTGACGTACGCGGAAAAGATCACCGCCGCCGATCGCGAGCTCGACTGGAGCGCACCCCCCGACGAGCTCCTGAACCGCATCCGCGCGCTGTCGCCGCACATCGGCGCCCGTGCCGAGTTGCACGGACGCTCCGTGACGATCTGGAAGGCGCGGCTCGCCGGCGCGAGGCTCGAGCCGCTCGAAGTTCAGCCGGATGGAAAGCGGCGCATGACGTACGACGAATTCCTGCGCGGACTGCGATGACTGCGCGACAGGCGGCGTATCAGGTCGTCCTGCGCGTGTTCGAGGAGGATGCGTACGCGGACCGGGTGTTGCGCAGTGCCGCTAAGGATCTCGACAGCCGCGACCGCGCGCTCGCGCAGCGGCTCGCGTTCGGGACCGTGCAGCGCGCGCGCACGCTCGATCACGCGATCGAGAAGCTGGGCAAGCGACCGGTGCGCAAGCTGGACCCGCCCGTGCGTGCCGCCCTGCGGCTCGGCGCGTATCAACTCGGCTACACGGATGTCCCTCCGCATGCAGCCGTGAACGAAACCGTCGAGCTCGTGCGCTCCGCGCGACTCGAGCGGGCGGTGCCCTTCACGAACGCGGTCATGCGCAGGCTGTCCGGAGGGATAGCGCCCTTGCTCGCCGCCCTGCCCGAGGACAATCCGCACGCCGCAGCGCTCAAGCACTCCTACCCCGACTGGGTCGCCGAGCTGTGGTGGGAGGAATACCGCCCGGAGGAGGCGCTCGCCCTGATGCGCGCGCAGAACGAGCCGCCGGAACGTGTCGTCCGCCTGAACCGTAGGAAGTCCGGGCAGGTCGACGGTCGCCCCGATCCGGATCTGCCGGACGCGCTGCACGTCGAGCGCGTCGACGAAGAGGCGCTCCACGCGGGCCTGATCTGGCCGCAGAGCCGTGGCTCCCAGCTCGCCGGGCTCGTCGTCGGTTCTCGGCCGGGCGAGCGCACCCTCGACCTCTGCGCGGCCCCGGGTGGAAAGGCGACGCAGCTCGAGGGCGACGTCGTCGCCGTCGAGCTCCATCCCGGCCGGGCCCGCGAGCTCGAGGAGAACTGCCGGCTGCTCGGCGCGGACAACGTCACGGTGGTGAACGCCGACGCGACGGAGCTCCGACCGGAGCTCACGGGCTTCGACCGCGTACTCGTCGACGCGCCGTGCTCCGGTCTCGGCGTGCTCGCAGCACGCCCCGACCTGCGCTGGCGCGCGCGGCCGCTGCCGGAGCTCCAGGCCGAGCTCCTGCGGGTGGCGGCGGAGCGCGTCTCACCCGGCGGGACGATCGTCTACTCGGTCTGCACGCTGAATCCGGAGGAGAACGAGGCGATCGTCGACGCCTCCGGCCTCCAGGTCGAGCCGCTCGGGGACGAGTGGCCGCAGTTCCGACATCCGCGGCGGCCCGAGTTCCTGCTCACGCAGCCACACCTGCACGGGACGACCGGCTTCTTCATCGCCCGCCTCAGAACCTAGACTCGCACCGAATGGGCTGGAACGACTGGATCAGAACGGTGGAGGTCGAGCCGTCGCTCTACGCGGCCGACTTCTCGCGCCTCGGCGAGCAGATCGACGTGCTCCTGCGCGCGGGCGCGCGCGTGTTCCATTTCGATGTCGGCGACGGGCACTTCGTCGAGCCGATCACGATCGGCCCGATCGTCCTGCAGTGGATCGCGCCGATCATTCACGGAGGCGGCGGGTACGTGGACTGTCATCTCATGACGGAGGCGCCCGAGAAGCACTTCGCGGCGATCAAGAGGGCCGGCGGCGACAGCGTCACGGTGCATTACGAAGCTTGTCCTGACCTGGCGTCCGTCGTGCTCGACGCGCGTGCGCTCGACCTGCAGATCGGCCTGGCGTTCAATCCGGACACGAGCGCGGCGTACGCAGCGCACGCGGCGATGTCGTCGGGCGTGGACATCGTGCTCTGCATGAGCATCGTGCCGGGGTACTCGGGTCAGAAGTTCATGTCGGAGGCGCTCGATCGGATCCGCACCGTTCGGTCCGTTCTGCCGGCGCACGTGCACGTCCAGGTCGACGGCGGCATCGGTCCGGAGAACATCAAGGCCGTGCGTGATGCAGGCGCGTCGCTCTTCGTGGCGGGCACGTCGATCTTCGGCCGCGAGGATCTCCCGCGCGCCTACCGACGGCTCCTTCAAAAGTTGACGTGAGTCTCGAACGCGCGCTCGAGCTGGCGGAGCGCGGCCGCGGCACGACGCATCCAAATCCGGTCGTCGGGGCGGTCGTAGTCCAAGGCGGCGTAGTGGTGGGCGAGGGCTGGCATCAGCGCAAGGGGGAGGCGCATGCCGAGGTGATCGCGCTCGAGGCGGCCGGTCGCCGCGCGAAGGGCGCAACGCTCTTCGTGACGATGGAGCCGTGCGCGCATCACGGCTCGACGCCGCCGTGCACGGATGCCGTGCTTGCCGCCGGTGTGGCAAAGGTCGTCGCCGGCTCGCTCGATCCCAATCCCGCGGCGGGCGGCGGCCTCGAAGTGCTGCGCGCTGCCGGCGTCGAGACGGAGCACGCGGACTCGGACGCGGCACGCATCCAGAACGAGGCGTGGCGCTTCTGGGTTGCCGCGAAGCGCCCGTTCGTGATCCTCAAGCTCGCGCTGACTCTCGACGGGCGGGTGGCCGTACCGGGGGCGCGCTGGGTAACGGGCGAAGAGTCGCGCCGGCGCGTGCACGAGCTGCGTGCGCAGGTCGACGCCGTCGCGGTCGGAATGGGGACGGTGCGCGCGGACGATCCGCAGCTGACCGCGCGCGATGTGGAGGCCGCGCGCCAGCCGCGCCGGCTCGCGTTCGGCAGTGGGCCGCTCCCGGACGGGTCGGAGCTCGAGCTGCGAAGCGGTGCGCTCGAGACCGAGCTCACGGCGTTGGGGGCAGAGGGAGTGCAGTCGCTGCTGCTGGAAGGCGGGCCCAAACTGGTGGAAGGCTTTCTGCGCGCGGATCTCGTCGACAAGGTCCTGCTGTTCGTCGCACCGCAGATCGCCGGCAGCGGTCCCGCGTTTGCACCGGACCTGCCCGCACCGGCAGAGTTGCGGCGTTTGGCTGTCGAGCAAGTCGGTGACGACCTTTTGCTGAGCGGTTATGTCCACGAGCCCTGAGAACCACATCGTCAACGTGCTGTCGCACTGGCTGGCACGGCATGTCGACGACGCGGAGCTGCGGCGGGAGCTGGAGGCGGTGGACACTTCGGCGCTCACTCCCGCTCAGAGCGAAGCCGTCCAGGAGCTGCGCGACGAACTGGCCTCATCGAACGGCCGCGGCGACCTGGAAATGGCCGTTCGCGAGACGCTCGAAGCAGTGGCACTCGGTTAGCCGCCACAATTAGATCCGTGTTTACCGGGATCGTCCAGGAATGCGGCCGCGTGGCCTCCTTCGACGGAGGTCGGCTCGTCATCGAGAGCCAGATCGAGGCCGAGGTCGGCGACTCCGTCGCCGTGGACGGGGTCTGCCTGACGGTCACCGACGCGCAGAACGGGACACTCGTATTCGACGTGATGGTCGAGACGCTGAATCGCGCGAAGCTGTTCGGGACGCAGGTGAACCTCGAGCCCGCGCTGCGGGCCGGCGACCCACTCGGCGGCCACTATGTCCAGGGTCACGTCGACGGTGTCGGCAGCGTGCGTTCCATCGAGCCCGAGGGTGAGGGCAAGCGCGTTTTGATCGACGCCGCGCCCGAACTGCTGCGCTATCTCGTCGAGAAGGGCTCGATCACGGTCGAGGGCGTTTCGCTGACGGTTGCGGGCCTGAGCCAAGAAGGGTTCGCCGTCGCGCTCGTGCAGCACACGCTCGCGGCCACGACACTGGGCAGCCTGGCGCCCGGCGACAAGGTCAACCTGGAGACCGACGTTCTGGCGAAGTACGTGGAGCGGCTCCTCCCGGGGCTACGATCTTCGGAATGAAAGTCGAGGAAAAGAGCGCCTTCGCCACCATCGAGGAGGCGATCGAAGACATCCGCCAGGGCAAGTTCGTGGTGGTCGTCGACGCGGCCGACCGCGAGAACGAGGGCGACCTGACAATTGCAGCTCAGTTCGCCACGCCCGAGGCCGTGAACTTCATGACGAAGGAGGCGCGCGGGCTGATCTGCCTCTGCCTCACCGAGGACCGTTGTGACGAGCTCGGCCTCCGCCAGATGACAGAGCGGAACGAAACGCCGTACGGCACCGCGTTCACAGTCTCCGTCGAGGCGCGCGAGGGCGTCACCACAGGCATTTCCGCGCCCGACCGCTCGCGCACGATTCAGGTAGCCGTCGATCCCGACGCGAAGCCTGACGATCTGGTGCAGCCGGGTCACGTTTTCCCGCTCCGCGCCCGCCAAGGCGGGGTGCTGGAGCGCGCAGGTCAGACCGAGGCGGCTGTCGACCTGGCGCGGCTTGCGGGCTTGATACCCGCGGGCGTCGTCTGCGAGATCATGAACGAGGACGGCACGATGGCGCGCGTCCCGGATCTGATCTCGTACTGCGAGCGCCACGGCTTGAAGCTGATCACCGTCGCCGACCTGATCGAATACCGCCGGCGCCACGAGCAGCTCGTCGAGCGCATGACCACCGTCGCGATGCCGACCGTGTACGGCGAGTTCACGGCGGTCGCGTTCCGCGAGACGCTCACGGGCAAGCACCACGTCGCGCTGGTGAAGGGCGACATCGAGGGCGCGCAGGACGTGCTCGTGCGCGTGCACTCCGAGTGTCTGACAGGCGACGTCTTCCATTCCCTGCGCTGCGACTGCGGCGAGCAACTCGAGCAGGCACTCGAGCGGATCGCGTCCGAGGAGTGCGGCGTTCTCCTCTACATGGCACAGGAAGGGCGCGGTATCGGGCTGCTCAACAAGCTGCGTGCCTACGAGCTGCAGGAGAACGGCTACGACACCGTGGAGGCTAATCTCGAGCTCGGGTTCCAGCCCGACATGCGCGACTACGGGATCGGCAACCAGATCCTGGCCGAGCTCGGCCTGAGCACGATCCGCATCCTCACGAACAACCCGAAGAAAATCACCGGCATCGAGGGGTTCGGGCTCGAGGTGGTCGAGCAGGTGCCGATCGAGACCACGCCTACCGCGGAGAACGCGCGCTACCTGGCCACGAAACGTGACAAGCTCGGCCACAAGCTTCATCACCAGGACCTGAAGTACGAGCCCCTGGAGGGCGAATGAGCGAGCGCTGGCCGGGACAAAACCAGGCGAAGGTGGACGAGCCGGAGGACGGCGAGGTAGAGGAAGAGGAGCTCGACGAGGAGCTTCCCGTCGAGGAGGTCGAAGAGGATCAGCCGCCGCAGCTCCGCGCGCCGGACGAGCAGCAGCATGCGTACGGCGAGCTCGACATTCCGGACGACGTCAACCTGATCGAGGGCGAGCCTGACGGGACTCAGCGCGGCGTCGCGATCGTCGCTGCACGGTTCAACGGCGAGATCGTGAACAAGCTGCTCGAGTCGGCGTTGGAGGAGCTCGACGAAGCCGGCGTGCGGCGTGACGCGATCACGATCATGCCCGTGCCCGGCGCCTTCGAGCTACCGCTTGCGGCGATGGCGCTCGCGAAGACGCGCCGCTTCGCGTGCGTGGTGGCGCTGGGCTGCATCGTTCGCGGTGAGACGCCCCATTTCGAGTTCATCGCGTCGGAAGCGGCCAGCGGCCTCCAGCTGGCTGCTCTCGAGACGGGCGTCCCGGTCGCGTTCGGCGTCCTGACGGTGGACGACATCGAGCAGGCGGAGGCCCGAGTCTCGAAGGGCGCCGAAGCCGTGCGCACCGCGCTCGAGATGGCCGACGCGTTCGCGCAGCTGCGCGCGTCGGCGTCCCGCTGACCTCGTCGTCAGAGCCATGTCCCGAACTGCCGGGGTCTGATCCAAGCCTTTTGGGGGCTTGTCGGCTACACTGCCCGGCCGATGTCCAAGGTCTGCGCAGTCTGTGGGAAGAAGCCCGGCTTCGGTAATAACCGCAGCCACTCGATGGTGGCCACCAAGCGCCGCTTCAACCCCAATCTCCAGCGCGTCCGCGTGCTCCTCAAGGGCAAGGCGACCCGGGCATACGTCTGCACCCGCTGCCTCAAGAGAAACAATCCAGACGTGCAAAAGCTGCCGCCTCGGGGGCAGCAAAGCAAGCGCCAGCAGCAGGGCTAGAAACCACGGCGCGGCCCCCTGGGACGGCCGCGAACTCTGGGGGCCGGCGAACCCGACCCTCCCAACGACCGATCCGCCCTAGCAACTCTCAAGACGCTTGTCTTTACCGGACGACCGGCGCATACTCGGGAGTCGACGAAGATGAGACGAGTAGCGCTGCCGATCCTCGCGGCCGCGCTGGCACTCACGGTGCTGGCGCTCCCTCTGGGTGCGGCCGCTCACAGAGGTGCCGCCGGGAGCGCCGCCGTCGTGAAGGTGGCGTTCAACAAGAAGCTGAAGCGGAAGATCCTCGTCGACGCGCAGGGATTCACGCTCTATCTCTTCTTTCAAGACACGCACGGCCAGTCCGTCTGCGTCGACGCCTACGATCACTGCCAGAAGATCTGGCCACCGCTCCGCTCGAGCGATCCGCCGGTCGCAGGCCCCGGAGCACGGGCAAGCCTCCTGGGGACGATTCCGCGCGACGACGGCGACCGGCAGGTCACCTATAAGGGCCATCCGCTCTACACAGACGCCGGCTCGACCAGCCTGGGGATCAAGCCCGACCTCAAGCCGGGCCAGATTCGCGGCCAGGGCGTCTTCAGTTACTGGTACGTCGTGTCGCCGCTCGGCAAGGCGATCCGCAAGTCGCCCTGACCTAATCCTTCATGGATTCGCTCCTTCGTAGGATCGACGCGTTCTTCGCTTACGGACGCTTGCCGTTTCGGAGACGTGCCAAGCGACCACCTCGCGGCCAGAAGCAGCAGCCGTCCGGCTAGACCGGTCGCGGTTTCGCCTCCCACGACTACCCAGTCATGGAAGACCTTGACGCGGATGACCCAGCCTGGAATGGACGTTCTCCGGGGAGCACTCGCTGCCTCAAGGGCGGCAAGGTGCAAAAGGCCATCTGAGCAGCAACTTCCAGCGGCTCGTCGTGGTCTAATCCCGCTGTGGAGGCAGCTCCTTCGCTGTCGTCTCCGCTGGGACGGATCTCGATCTCCCACGAGGCGGTGGCTCATATCGTCGGCCGCGTCGCGGCCGAGGCCTACGGTGTGGTCGGGATGGCGGCGCGCACTACGCGCGAGCGGCTGACGCGCGACCGGCTGCGCCAGGGGATCACGGTGGGCGGCAGCGCCGAGGAGGGCATCACGATCGAACTCCACGTGGTCGTCGAGTACGGCCTGAATCTCGCCGAAGTCGGGTCGACGCTGCGGAACCGCGTGCAGTACGAGGTCGAGCGCCTCACCGGACTTCCCGTCGCGGAGGTCGAAGTACGCATCCAGGACGTGAAGAGGTCGACCGCGTGACCGTCGCTCACCTTCGGGGAAACCTCCCGGTTTGCCCCGACGCCCTTTCCCCCGCTCACCGACCGGAGATCGGTCGGTGAGCGACCGCGAACGCGTGCAGGAGCTCGCGCACGGCGCACTCGCCTCGCTCGAGCGCAACCGTCAGCGCATCGACGATCTCAACGTCTATCCCGTGCCCGACGGCGATACGGGGACGAACCTGACGATGACTGCGCGCACCGTGGTCGAGGAGCTCGACCGTACGACCACCGAGGATCGCCCCGGCCTCGTCAAGGAGGTCACGCGCGCGGCGTTGATGGGCGCGCGCGGCAACTCCGGTGTCATCCTCTCGCAGATCATCCGCGGCGCGGCCGAAACGCTACGCGCTAACGGCGAGGTGGACACGCACACAGTCGCGCGGGCGTTCCGTTCGGCGAGCGACGCTGCGTACCGCGCGGTGCGCCAGCCCGTTGAGGGAACGATGCTCTCCGTCATTCGCGAGATGGCCGAGGAAGGGGAAAGCGCCGAGCACGACGGCCTGACCAAGCCGGAGCTGCTGGCCAGGATCGTCAAGCGTGGCGAAGAGGCCGTGGCGCGAACGCCGGAGCAGCTCGAGGTGCTGCGCGAGGCCGGAGTCGTGGATGCGGGCGGCGCGGGCCTGCTCGAGATCGTGCGGGGTCTGGCTGCGACTGCGGCGGGCGAGTCTTTGCCCGAAGCGCCGACCGAGCGCGAGGAGCTCAACATCGACGCCATCCACCAGGAGCTGTCGCCCTATCGCTACTGCACGACTTTCATGATCGAGGGCGACGAACTCGACAGCGACGGCATCGAGAAGGAGCTCGAGCAACTCGGCGATTCGCTGCTCGTCGTCGGAGATCCTGAAGCGCTGAAAGTGCACGTCCATACCGACGAGCCCGGCAGTGCACTCGCGGTCGGGACCCGCGTCGGCGTGATCGACCGAGTCGAGATCGCGAACATGCACGAGCAGACCGCGCAGCGCGAGCGGCGGTTGCTCGAGGCAGTGCCCGACGCTCCGCCGACCGCCACCGGAGTCATGGCTGTAGTTGCAGGCGACGGCAACCGAAAGCTCTTCGAGAGTCTCGGTGCGACGAAGATCGTCGAGGGCGGCCAGACGATGAACCCGTCGACTGCCGAGCTCGTCAAGGCGATCGAATCGACGCCGGCGGCTGAAGTCGTTCTGCTGCCCAACAACGCCAACGTCATCCTCTCGGCCGAGCAGGCCGCCGGTCTGGTTGAAAAGCCGGTGACTGTTGTTCCGACGGATTCGCTGCCGGCCGGGTTGGCCGCGATGCTTGCGTTCGATCCGGACCGCCCAGCCGCGGAGAACGCGGCGGCGATGAACGAGGTCCTGGAAGAAGTGAAGACCGGCGAGGTCACGATCGCCTCACGAGACGTGGACATGAACGGCGTGTCGGTCCGCAAGGGCGCGTGGCTCGGTCTTGCCGACGGAAAGGCGGTTGCGGGCGGCCCCGACTTCGACGACGTCGCCGCAGCAGTCGCCGAGCGCCTCCTCGAAGAGCCGCGGAGCGTGATGACGTTGCTAACCGGCGCGGACGAGCCCCAGCTCGACGACCTGCTCGACCGGATCCAGGAGCGCCATCCTGACCTGGAGCTGGATGTGCAGGCCGGCGGCCAGCCCCACTATCCGCTGCTTCTGTCAGCCGAATAACCTTCGGCCCGATGGCCGAGCCGATCCGCCTCGTCCTCGTGGAGGACAATCAGGTGTTCCGCGAGGCCCTCGAGCTGCTGCTCGGGCTCCAGTCCGACATCGAGGTCGTGGCCTCTGTCGGCGACGGCTCCTCGGCCGCCGAGGTCGTGCGCACGCACCAGCCGGACGTCGTGCTGATGGACTACCGGTTGCCGGGGCTCGACGGGGTGCAGGCGACGAGGGCCGTGCGGGAGGCCTGCCCTGATGTTGCCGTGGTCTGCTTGACGGCGTCGGCGAACTTCCGCGAGGTCGACGCGCTCTACGAAGCAGGCGCCGTTGCGTGCCTGTCGAAGGACCAGGAGCTCGACGAGATCGTCGACGCGATCAGGCGTGCTGCCTGATGACGCTGACCGTTGAGAACACCGCGATCGTCCTCGATTCGACGGCCGACTTTCCCGAGGCTCCCGAGCGTTTCCCGAACTGGCGCGTCGTGCCGCTCTACGTCCTCTTCGGCGACCAGAGCTACCGCGACTACGTCGATCTCACGCCCGAGGAGTTCTACGCTCGGCTGCGTACGGCCGACGAGCTGCCCACGACGTCCCAGCCCACCCCCGGCGACTTCCTCGCAACCTACGAGGAGCTGAGCGGCTACGAGCGCATCTACTCCCTCCATCTTTCGTCCGCGCTCTCCGGGACGTATCAGAGCGCAACAACCGCGGCGGCTGACTTCGGAGACAAGGTGCGCGTCGTGGATTCCGAAAGCGCGTCCGCGGCGATCGGGATGCTCGGCTTGGCAATCCAGCGCAGGCTCGACCGAGGGACGACCGACGGTGAGATTGATGCATTGATCGGGCGCTTCAAGGAGGACGCGGCCCTGATCTTCACCGTCGACACGCTCGAGTTCCTGCGCCGCGGCGGACGAATCGGCCGCGCGAGCGCGTGGGCCGGAAACCTGTTACACGTCAAGCCCATCCTCACGATCAAGCGTGAGGTGATTCCGCTCAAGCGCGTGCGCGGAAACCAGAAGGCGATGCGGGAGTTCGTGGCGGAGTTCACGTCCACGACCGAAGACACGCCGACGCTGAAAGTCGGGATCGCGCATGCCGACGCCCCGGAGCGCGCCGAGCAGCTGAAGAAGATGGTGCAAGCGGAGCGTCCCCACGCAGAGGTCGAGATCGTGACGACGCTCGGTGCGGTCGTCGGGACGCACGCGGGCCCCGGCACCATCGGCTTCTTCTGGTTCGATGACAGGGAGTGAAGACCGTCGGAGTAGTGGGTTTCGCCGGCGCGGATGTGGCCGATTGGCCGCGCCTGCGCACGTTCCCGCGGGCTGAGGACCTCGAGCGTTCGGTCGACGTTCTCCCAGGCGTCGGCCCAGTCGTGAAGAAGAAGCTGGAGCGACTTGGACTGGAGACCGTCGGCGATCTGCTCGCACACCGGCCGTTTCGCTACGAGGAGCCGCTGCCCGAGGTGCGCATCGCAGACCTGCGGGCAGACGAGGACGTTGCGGTCTCCGGGGAAGTGCTGACGGTGTCGCAACGCAGGCGTGGGCGGTTGCAGATGCTGACGGCGCGCATCAGCGACGGCACCGCGACCGTTTCCGCGACCTGGTTCAACCAGCCGTGGCTCGAGAACCAGCTCCAACCGGGGACCGCGGTGCGGTTGCGCGGGCGCCAGGGGCGCTACGGATTCGACGTACGCAGCTTCGACATCGGCGACGGCGAGGCGACCGCGGACTTTGCTCCCGTCTATCCGGCCAGCGAGGAGATCACCGCGAAGAAGCTGCGCGAGCTCGTGGGCGCCGCGTTGCCCGCTGCGCTAGCGGATCCGCTGCCCGCCGATCTGAAACAGCACGAGGCGCTGCCGGAGCGGGTGGATGCGCTCTGGGCGCTGCACCGCCCCCGCTCGCTCGCCGAGGCAGAGGCGGGACGCCGCCGGCTCGCCTTCGACGAGCTCCTGCTGCTCCAGCTCTGGCTCGCGCGCCGGCGGCGCGAGCGCGAGTCGGAGGTCGCACCGGCGCTCGGCCCACCCGGCGAGCTGGTCGCGCGCTACCGAGATGTCCTGCCGTTCCGGTTGACCGAGCATCAGGAGCGCGCGATCGCCGACCTCGACGGCGACCTCGAACGCAGCGTGCCGATGCAGCGGCTCCTTCAGGGCGAGGTCGGATCTGGGAAGACGGTCGTGGCGCTCTACGCCTTGTTGCGTGCGGTCGAGGCAGGCAAGCAAGGCGCGCTGATGGCGCCGACGGAGACACTCGCCGAGCAGCACTTTCTCACACTCGAGGAGCCCTGCAGTCTTCTCGGCGTCACCTGTGCGCTGCTCACGAGCTCGACGGCCAAGCGCGAGCGCGACCTCGCTCCGCACGCCGACATCGTTGTCGGCACACACGCGCTCATCCAGGAGGGTGTCGAGTTCCGTGACCTCGCGGTTGCCGTCGTCGACGAGCAACATCGTTTTGGCGTCGAGCAGCGCAAGGCGCTGACCGAAGGCAGGTCGCCGCATCTGCTGCACATGACCGCGACGCCGATCCCGCGCACGCTCGCGCTCACCGTCTACGGGGATCTCTCGGTGTCGGAGATCTCGCGTCCCCCTGCTGACCGCAAGCCGATCAAGACCGCCTGGGTGGCGGAGGACCGGAGTGCGGCCGCCTATTCGCGGCTGCGGAAGCACCTCGATGCGGGACGTCAGGCGTACGTCGTCTGCCCGCTGATCGAGGAGTCGGAAACGAGTCAGGCAAGGGCTGCGGAAGCGGAGGCCGAGCGCCTGCAGAAGGCAGAGCTGCGTGGTTACCGCGTCGGCCTCCTGCACGGGCGCCTGCGTCCTGCTGAGCGCCGCGAGCTCATGGCGCGCTTCAAGGCCGGCGATCTCGACGTGCTCGTCGCGACGACGGTGATAGAGGTCGGCGTCGACGTGCCGAACGCGACGATCATGATCGTCCAGGAGGCCGACCGGTTCGGCCTCGCCCAGTTGCACCAGTTGCGCGGCCGTGTCGGCCGCGGCACCGAGCAGTCGTATTGCCTCTTGATCTCGCGTGCGCGCGAGGACCTGACAGAGCCGGCCGTTGAGCGGCTCGAGGCGCTCGTGCGCACGAACGACGGCTTCGAGCTCGCGGAAGTCGATCTCGACATCCGCGGGAGCGGACAGCTCCTCGGAACGCGCCAGTCCGGACTCACCGACCTCCGCTTCGCGCACCTGCGCAAGGACCGGTCGTTGTTGGAACGCGCACGCGCGGTCGCCGGCGAGCTCGTCGATGCCGGTGGTCCGCTCTCGGACGAGGTCGAGCGAACCTTCGCCGATCGGGACCTCTCGGCCGCTTGACCATGAAGGCGGCCCTCGTCCTCCTGCTGGCAAGCGTCTTCGCGACGGCGCCTCCGGCCTGGACGCTCGAGCGTGCGCGCCACGTTCTGGCGACCAACGTTTATGAGGTGACGGACACGAGCCAGCCCGACCGGCCCGACTACGAGCTCACGTTCTCGCCTCGGGCCGCCAAAGCGCTGCGTCGCGGCTTCGTCTTCGCCGGCAGCGCACACGACAAGCTCACCGACACCGATGTGCGCGTGCGCTTCAGCTTCGTCCGCCCCGGCCGTATCACCGGTTTCCAGGGACCGGCGGCCGACAGGTCGCAGCCTGCGTTCCCGATCCGCGCCGCCTTCTACTACGCGTGGTATCCGGAGGCGTGGCTCCGTTATCCGGTCATCCCGTACAGCCGCTTCCGTCCGTCACTCGACTTCTACAGCGCGGATGACGCGCGCATCGTCCGTGCGCACACGGACGCGATGCTCTACGCCCACCTCAACGCAGGCATCTACTCGTGGTGGGACCCCCACGGCTACCCGCCGACAGACGACCGCTTCGGCCGTTACCTGGCCGCCGCGCGGACGACGCCGTTTCGCTGGGCGATCTACTACGAGCGCGAGGGCTACGCGAACCCGAGCGTGGAGACGATCCGCTCCGATCTGGAGTACATCCGCGACAAATACGCGAGCAAGCCCGCCTATCTCAAGGTCGACGGTCGCTTCGTCGTCTACGTCTACGGCAACTCCGAGGACGGCTGCGACGTGACCGCGGCACGGTGGCGCAGCGCAAACACTGTCGGCGCTCACATCGTCCTAAAGGCGTTCCCAGGTTTCCGTTCCTGCCCCGCACAACCCGACGGCTGGCACCAATATTCCGCTGCCCTGCCCGAGTACGACCTCGCACCGGACGCGTTCATGATCGCCCCCGGGTTCGACGAGTGGAGCGAGCGTGCACCACGGCTGGCGCGCGATCTCGCGCGCTGGCGCACCGACGTGGCCGCGATGGTCCAATCGAACGCGCGCTGGCAGCTGGTGTTGACGTTCAACGAGTGGCCGGAGGGCACGTCCGTCGAGAGCGCTCCCGAATGGGCGAGCTCTTCGGGCTACGGCGTTTACCTCGACGCACTGCACCAGGTGCTGCCGTGACGAGCGTGGGACACTAGGACTGTGCGCACGGCCCTGACCGAGCTCCTCGGCATCGAAGCGCCGATCGTTCTCGCGCCCATGGGCGGGGCGGGCACGCCGGAGCTGGCGGCGGCCGTCTCCAACGCCGGAGGCCTCGGCACCCTTCCACTGAGCTGGAGCACGCCGGACGAGATCAGAAGCCAGGTCGCCGAGATGATTGCACTGACCGATCGGCCGTACGGAATCAATCTCGGGCTGCAGTGGGATCAGCGGGAGCGGTTGCGCGTCGCACTCGACGCGGGGGTGCAGGTCGTCTCGTTGTTTTGGGGTGATCCCGCTGAGTTGATGTTGGCAGCGCATGCCGCCGGAGCGAAGACGATGGTTACAGTCGGGAGCGCTGAAGAGGCAGCGCGCGCGGTCGCTGCTGGGGCGGGCGTCGTCGTAGCACAGGGCTGGGAGGCCGGCGGTCACGTCTGGGGCACGGTCTCGACGATTGCGCTGGTCCCTCGTGTCGTCGACGTAGCCGGGCCCGCCCCGGTTGTGGCCGCGGGTGGGATCGCCGACGGTCGTGGACTTGCCGCTGTGCTCGCGCTCGGCGCCGCGGGAGCCTGGATTGGTACGCGGTTCCTTGCTGCAACGGAGGCGCAGATTCACGGCGCTTACCGAGCACGTCTGTTCGAGGCCGCCGAGACCGACACGTTCTACGGCTCGCTGTTCGACGGCGGCTGGGAAGAAGCGCCGCACCGCACGTTGAGAAACAGCACGGTCGAGGCGTGGGAAGCAGCCGGTCGGCCGCCTTCGGGCTCGCGGCCGGGTGAGACCGATGAGCTCGCGGTGGTCAGGCCGGACGGATCACCCATCAAACGGTACGTGTCGGGGACTCCGTCGGCCGGGATGAGGGGCGATACCGAGCCGCTCTCCAATTGGGCCGGACAGAGCGTGGGGCTCGTAACGCACGTCCAGCCCGCCGGTGCGATCGTCGATGAGATCGTCAGCGACGCCGAACGGATCCTCACCGAACTCGCGTGAGGATCATCGCCGGCTCGCGCAGGGGTCACACCATTCAGGCACCGAAAGGGCTCGACACGCGCCCCACGTCGGACCGCGTGCGCGAGAACGTCTTCAACATCGTCGCGCCCTGGGTCGAGGGCGCACGCGTGCTCGATCTCTACGCCGGCTCGGGCGCGATGGGGCTGGAGGCGCTCTCGCGCGGAGCCGAGGCGGCTGTGTTCGTGGAGTCGGATCCAGAGGCCGTGCGGGCGATCGAGCGAAACCTCGACAAGCTCGGTCTGACCGGTGCGCGGGTGGTGCGTCACGACGTGGTCACGGGGCTCGGCCAGGAGTCCGGGGCGGGCAGAAAGTACGATCTCGTGCTTGCGGATCCCCCGTACACCATGACCGACTACCACTCCCTGTCTCGTTACCTCCCCGGCGTGCTCGCCGAGGACGGGCTGCTCGTTTTCGAGACGGCGGCTAAGACGGAGCCGGAGCTTCCCGGCCTCGAAGTCCGCACGTCGCGCAAGTACGGGTCCACTCGGGTGACGGTGTTCGAGCACCCGTGATCACCGCGATCGCACCCGGTTCGTACGACCCGGTGACGAACGGGCACATCGACGTCATCGGTCGCGCCGCCGGAATCTTCGATCGAGTCGTCGTGGGAGTGGTGGGGAACCCGACGCACAAGACCCCGATGTTCGCGCTCGACGAGCGAGTCGCGTTCCTGCACGACGCGCTCAGCGACCTCCCGAACGTCGAGGTGGACGTCTTCTCTCAGCTCGTCGTCGACTTCGCCCACAAGTGGAGCGCCAAGGTGATCGTGAAGGGCCTCAGGGTCATCTCGGACTTCGAATGGGAGTTCCAGATGAACCAGCTCAACCGAACCCTCGCGCCCGACGTGGAGACGGTTTACGTGATGGCCAGCCCGGCCGTGAGTTTCGTCTCCTCGAGCGGCGTAAAGGAGATCGCTGCCTTCGGCGGGAAGGTGGACGAGCTCGTCCCGAAGGCCGTAGCTAGGCGGTTTGCAGAGCTCTTTCCCGACGGTCGGCCGGGTACCCCAGAGAATCCGCAAGAATAGGAGCCCATGGACGTACTGGTACTCATCGACAAGCTCGACGACCTCGTTCACAACGCGAAGGCCGTGCCCCTGACCGATCAGGTCCGGATCGACCGCGAGGAGATCTACGACATCCTCGACCAGATGAGGGCCACGATCCCCGAGGAGATCAAGCAGGCTCGCTGGATCGTGAAGGAGCGGCAGGAGATGCTCGCCGAGGCCAAGCGCGAGACCGACCGGCTCCTGGGCGAGGCGCGCGAGCAGGCGGTGCGCGAGGCGTCGCAGACGGAGATCGTCAAGATCGCGGAGCGCCAGGCGCAGGACATCGTCGACGAGGCGCGCCGACAGGCGCGCGAGACGAGACTCGAGATGGAGGACTGGGCGGACTCGATCCTGTCGACCCTCGAAGTCAACCTCGAGAAGTTCTTGAGCGCGGTCAAGCGCGGGCGCGAACGGCTACATGAACGTTCGCAGGAGAGCGTCGTCGCCGGCGTGGCGGCCAGCTCCTCGGACGACTCTCAGCCGTTCAACTAGGCCACCAGCTCGGGGGCTCTCTCTAACTCGGCGCACACCGCCTGCGCGGTCTCGACGAACGAGCGCGCGGCGGGGGTTCGGTACCGGTCCCGGTGCCACGCGAACGAGATGAGCCGCGGCTGCACCTTCGGCAGCTCGATGAGCTCGGTGGTCTCGTCTTCCGGATCCATCGTCAGGCGCGGTACGAGCGCGCTGCCGACCCCGGACGCGACCAGCGCCTGAACCGTCTGGTTGTGGTCGGAACGGAACACGAAGCGCAGAGGGCGGCGTGCATCGCTCTCCAGCTGGGCGAGCGACCTGCAGTGCTTGTGCCCGATCAGATCGAGCTCGGCCATGTCCCGCCACGTGGGTGCCGTGTCGCGCTGGGCTAGCGGTGAGCCGGCCTGCACCACGAGCACGTACGGATCGCGCAACAGCTCGACCGATTCGAATGGCCCGTCGGTGAGCGGCAGATCGGCGAATGTCAGGTCGAGCTCGCCGCGCTCGACGAGGCCGAGCAATTCGAGATCGTCCGCGGACTCGGTGAGCGTGACGTTCACCTGCGGCCACGCAGCGAAGAACCGGCGCATCACTTCGGGGAGGATCCGCTGCCCCACGCTCTGGAAGACGCCGACGTGGAGGGTTCCCACCTGGCCCTCGGCGAGGGCGGTGAGGTCGGCCTGGGCAGCAGCGACGCGGGCCGCGATCGCACCCGCATGCGTGAGGAGCAGACGTCCGGCCTCGGTGAGGGACACCGGCTTCGGCCCGCCCGGCCGCTCGATCAGCCGGTCGCCGACGATCCGCTCGAGCGTGGCGATCTGCTGGCTGACCGCCGACTGGGTATAGCCCAGAGAGGTTGCCGCCTTGCCGAAGGAGCCCTCCCTCGCGACCGCTTCCAGAGCCAGGAAGTGCCGCAGTTCAACGCCTAGCCAGCTATCAGCTCCCATAATCAAAGTCGATTATAACTGGATTTGTCCTAATGGCACTTCGATGCCGATCATGGAGGTATGACAGGCATCCTCGTCCTGGTTTTCCTGGTCGCGATCGGCCCGCTCGCCGTGTTGTTCGGTGCGGATTCGAAGCACCCCAAAGACCGCCGCTCAATCTAGAGCCTCGTGACCGCAGCTTTCGCACGCCGCTCCCCAGCCGCGGTGGCCTTTGCATTGGCCACCATCTACCTCGTCTGGGGCTCGACCTACCTCGCGATCCGGGTCACCGACCGGACGATGCCGCCCTTCTTGATGTCCTCCGTCCGGTTTCTGATTGCCGGGGCTGCGCTCTACGCCTTCGCCTCGCGCGGCCGCGCGCGACCGACGCTCCGTGAGTGGCGCGCCGCGGCCATCGTCGGCGCTGCGCTACTGCTCGTCGGAAACGGCGGCGTCGCATGGGCGGAGACACGGCTCGAGTCCGGTCTCGCGGCGCTGATCGTGGCGATCATTCCCCTCTGGGTCGCGCTGATGGATCGCGCGTTCTTCGGACGGAGGCTTTCGGCCACCATGATCGCGGGGCTGGTCGTCGGCTTCGCCGGCGTCGCACTCCTGGTGCGTCCCGGAGGCGGTGGTGACGTCCTCGCGATGCTCGCCCTCGTCGGGACTACCGCGACCTGGGCGGGGGGCTCGTTGTACGCGCGCGGTGCGGCCCTGCCGGAGAGCCCGCTGCTGTCGGCCTCGATGCAGATGCTGGCGGCGAGCCTCTTCCTCGGCATCGTCGGTCTGGCGACCGGAGAAACGTGGGGCATCCATGCCGACTCGTTCTCCACGAAGCCAGTGATCGCGTTCGTCTATCTCGTTCTGGTCGGCTCGCTGATCGCGTTTTCCGCGTACGCCTGGCTGCTGAAGAACGTCCGGATCTCGGTCGTCTCGACCTATGCGTTCGTCAATCCGGTCGTCGCCGTAGCGCTGGGAACTGCGTTTTTGAACGAAGCGATCGGCTGGTCGACCCTCGCAGCAGGCGGGGCGATCGTCGTCGCGGTCGTACTGATCGTGACCGCGCGCACGCCGAAGAAGCAGGTGGCCGGCGAGGTCCCTGCGCCCCTCAGAGCCGCCGCCTAGCCGAGGTACCCTGGCTCCGTGAGGAGCCTCAATCTCAGACACGTCAAGCTTCGTCCGGGCCAGGAGTATCGCGACGAGATCGAGCTCGAACTGGAGCCGTTCGAGCTCGGCGGCGAGCGCTATCTCCCCGTGCCCGACAAGGTGCCTGCGGAGCTCGCGATCACGAAGGCGACCACCGGCACGGTCCTGGAGCTCGGCTTCACCACGCGCCTGCACGGGCCCTGCTACCGCTGCCTGGGCGATGCCGTCCTCGAAGTGCCGGTCGCCGCGCGTGAGTATCAGGCGAACGATCCCGAGGACACGGAAGAGCTTCGCACCCCCTATCTCGCGGATGACAATCTCGACCTGACGGCGTGGTCGCGCGACGCCGTCGCGCTCGAGCTGCCGGAAAAGATCCTGTGCCGCGTCGACTGCTCGGGCCTCTGCCCGATGTGCGGGAAGAACCTGAATGAGGAGCCCCACGAGCACGACGAGGAGCGGTCGGACTCCCGCTGGTCGGCCCTCGAAAGCCTGCGCGAGCAGCTCTAGCCTCGCCCGCAAGTCGCAGGCCCCAGCTACACTCCGGCGTTCCGATGGCCGTCCCGAAGAAAAAAACCTCCAAGGCTCGCCGCGACAAGCGCCGTGCGCAGCACAAGATCGAGGCGCCGCGCCTGAACGTCTGCCCGCAGTGCGGCCGGCCCAAGCGCCCGCACCGGGTCTGCCCGACGTGCCACACCTATCGCGGCCGCGACGTCGAGCCGCTCCGCACCTCCGCGCCTTAATCCAATGATCCGCGTGGCGGTCGACGCCATGGGGGGCGACCGCGGGCCCGAAGAGATCGTCGCGGGAGCTGTCGAAGCCGCCTCCGACACGGTGGAGCCCGTTATCGTCGGTCCGAGGGGGCTCGACACTCGTGGGCTTGAGCTGATCGAGGCGCCGGACGTGATCGCGATGGACGAGAAACCGACCGAGGCGGTGCGCTCGAAGCCGAACAGCTCGCTCGTTGTTGCGTGCCGCGCCGTGGGTGAGAGGAAGGCCGACGCCGTAGTCTCGGCAGGCAACACCGGCGCGATGCTCGCAGCATGCCTGCTGGAGCTCCGCCGGATCCCGGGCGTCCGGCGACCGGCGATCGCGGTGACGATCCCCGCGCGTCACGGCCCCTCCGTCCTCCTCGACTCCGGCGCGAACGCCGACGCGCGGCCCGAGGATCTTGTCCAATTCGCGCACATGGGCGCTGTCTTCGCGGAAGAGATTCTCGGCGTCGCCAATCCGGAGATCAGGCTGCTCTCGATCGGCGAGGAGCCGGAGAAGGGCAACCAACTCACAATTGAGGCGCACCGGCTCCTCGCTGCCTCCGAACTCAACTTCGCCGGGAACGCCGAGGGCCGGGACCTGCTCGCGGGGGCAGCCAACGTTGTCGTCACGGACGGCTTCACCGGCAACGTGGCCCTCAAGGTGACGGAGGGCACGATCCAGGGCCTCCTCGAAGCGCTCCGCGAGGAGATCACGGCAACGACTCTGGGGAAGCTCGGCGGGCTGCTGATCAGGCCGGCGGCGCGCAGGCTGCGGAAGCGGCTCGACCCGGACACCTACGGCGGCGCGTACCTGCTCGGGCTCAGGGGACTGGCCGTGATCGCACACGGGAACTCCTCCCGCCGAGCCATCACGAGCGCCATTCGCCTCGCGGCCCGCGGCGTCGAGAGGGACGTTGTCGGCAGGCTGACTCAGAGTCTGGGCGGGAGCGTGTTAGCATCTCGCCCCTCAACGACCCCCACCCCCAACGTGAGGTGACATGGCAGCGTCGCGCGACGAAGTCTACGAGCGAGTCAAGGAAGTTCTCACCGAACAGCTTGGCGTCGAGGAAGGCGACATCACCGAAGAGGCCTCCTTCCAGGAGGATCTCGACGCGGATTCGCTCGACTTGGTGGAGCTGATCATGGAGCTCGAGGATCAGTTCGGAATCAAGATCTCCGACGAAGACGCCCAGAAGATCCAGACCGTCGGCCAGGCCGTCGACTACGTCTCGTCGCACCAGTAGCGCGGCGACCGGGGACGTCGCCCCGCTCCGAAAGCTGATCGAGGGACTGCCCGCGGCTCGGGCCGACCACGTCTACACGCACGCGTCGTGGGCGAGCGACCGCGCGGACTCGTACGAGCGTCTCGAGTTCCTCGGCGACAGCGTGCTGGAGCTCGCAATGGCGCGCGAGCTCTATGAGCGCTATCCGGACTTCACGGAGGGCAGGCTCGCCAAGATCCGCTCTCACGTCGTGTCGCGGCAGAGCTGCGCAGTCGTCTCGCGCCAACTCGAGCTGGGGAAGGAGCTGGCCGAGCGAGGAGCCGATATCGCCCCGGACGAGCTCGATCGCCTCTCGCGGAACCGCAACGTGCTGGCGGCGCTCCTCGAAGCCGCCCTGGCCGCGCTCTTTCTCGAGCACGGCTTCGAGAAGATCGAGCAGCCGATCGTCCAGGCGTTCGCCGGCCGCATCGACTACGCGCTGAACAGCCACGTCGACTACAAGACCGAGCTCCAGGAGGCGCTCGCGCGCCAGGGCCGGTCGGTGAGTTACTCCGTGCTCGAGGTGGAGGGTCCCCCGCACGACCGGCGCTTCACGACATCCGCGGTCATCGAGGGAGAGCAACTCGGGGTCGGCAGCGGTGAGTCGAAGAAGGCCGCCGAGCAGGAGGCTGCCAAGGAGGCCCTGGCGAAGCTCGGCATCGAAGTAGAACCGCGCGAAAGCTGACGCTTTCGCGCGGTGATTAGTTACGGCGCTTCGCGCGGAACGTGCGTAGGCAAAGCCCACGCACTCTCACCGTGTCCACGGTCCGCGATTGATGTCAACCGTGTGGGCACGGGCGCGGCCGCGTGAGCGCCCGTGCCCGGACGGTTGAGGACAATCACAAACCGTAGACGTGGTAGGAGTG
>JALYST010000262.1 GCA_030854665.1 Actinomycetota bacterium | reverse complement strand
CCTGCTCCGCCGAGATGGTCAGGCCGGTGACGCTGCAGCCGTGCTCGCGTGCGGCGAAGGCCGCGAAGCCGCCCCAGCCACAGCCGATCTCGAGCACACGATCGCCGGGCTCGAGCTGGAGCTTGCTACAGATCCGCTGATATTTTCGCCGCTGCGCGTCTGCGAGCGACTCATCCGGCCGCTCGAAGACGGCGCACGAATAGGTCATCGTCTCGTCGAGCATCAACTCGAAGAGATCGTTCCCGAGGTCGTAGTGGTAGGCGATGTTCCGGCGCGCACGCAGAAGACCGTTGCGCCGGTTCAGCCGCGGCCGCGCCTCGAGCAGCCTTCGCACGCGCGCATGGCGCTTGGCAGCGTGGGCTGCATTTCGTAGCAGCAGCTCGAAGAGCGAGACGAGGTCGTCGCTGTCCCATTCGCCGGCGCTGTACGACTCTCCGATCCCGACCTTCCCTCGGGTGGCAATCCGCCGGAGGAAGCGCCGGTCGTGAATCGCCATGGTGACGGCCTGTCCCGACCCGAAGCGTCTGACCTTGCTGCTGCCGGGCAACCGGACTTCGAGCGTTCCGCCTTCGAGATGGGCGAGCGCGCGCTCGAGGATGGTGCTCGCGATGCGCTCGAGCGCCGGGATCCGCATGGCGGACGGGGCGGGCCGCAGCGTGCGTTCGGCTCGGTCGATCGAGCTCATGTCCGCACCGACCCCTTGCCCGGTTCGAAGTCAGGCTTGCGATGAAACGGGACCCGTTTCAACCAGAGGCGGAGCGCCTGCCAGTGGATCAGTCCGACCACTCGCGCCGGCATCAGCGGATAGCGGGCGAGCGTCCGGGCCACGCTCGCGTTGGTCAGTTCGCGCCTGCGGCCGCGCAACACGGCTGTGAGCGGTCGGGTGTCATCCTCGCAAACGTGGATGCGCGCCCAGACTTCCTCGCCCGGCTCGGCGAAGGCGTACTCGTAGGATTGATCGAGCCCCATGAACGGGGACACATGCAAGTGCTTCTCATGCTCGTAGGCCGGCCCCGCGCCGCGCAAGACCTCGGGCAGCCGCTCTCCGAACGTGTTGTTCAGCTCCGCGACCATGCAGGCCAGCGAGCCGTCCGCGCGGTAGCACCAGTAGAACGTGACCGGATTGAAGACGTAACCGAGCACGCGCAGCTGCGTCAGCATCAGCACGCGTTCGATGTCGGGGTCGCCGACGAGATCAAGCACCGCCTGCTTCACGGGCCGGTCGCCGTCGAAGTGGTCGCGATCGCGGAAGCTGATGACGTTTCTGCGGTTGACGGAGACGAGGCGAAGCGTGCGCTCGAGCTCTGGTAGCTCGTCGAGATCGATCAGCCAGTAGGAGACCGGATAGGCAAACGCGTTTCGCACGGGCGTACGCCGGACGTGCATCAACGTCCCCTCGTACAGAGCCGATCTCACCAAGACACCCCGAGTGCAGCGGCGGCCCGCACACCGGACGCTAGTCCGTCCTCGTGAAAGCCGTTGCCGTGGTACGCGCCGGCAAAGTACGTTCGCCGTGTTCCCGAGAGTGAGGGCAACAGCCGCTGCGCAGCGGCTGACTCGACGGTATAGAGCGGATGCTCGAAAATGCCGCGGTCGAGCACGTGCTCTTCCGCGACCTGCTCGTTGAGCGTCACGCAGTAGTCCACGTCTGCGTCGAGCCGTTGAAGCCGGTTGAGGTAGTACGTGATCGTGGGCCGTCCGTCGTCGCCGAGGCGGTAGTTCCACGAGGCCCGTGCAGCTCGCGTGCGCGGTAGGAGTGCCGAGTCCGTATGAAGGATCGCCTCGTTCTGCGTGTACTCAAAATTCCTCAAGAGGTCGCGCTCCTCCGCTGTCGGATCCTCGAGCAGGCGAAGGGCCTGGTCCGCATGGGTCGCCACGACGACCGCGTCGAAGCGCCGGAGCTCGCCGTCGTCGGCCACCAGATCGACGCCGTCGGGCCCACGCCGAATCGAGCGCACTCCGAGCCCTAGCCGAAGCCTGGCTCCGAGCCTCGTTGCCAGTTCGCGCACGTAGGTATCGCTCCCGCCGGTCACGTAGCGCCAGCGGAACCGTCCGAAGCCGAGCATGCCGTGGTTCTCAAAGAATCGGATCGCAGCAGCCGCAGGAAACTCGAGCGCCCGCCCGGGCGCGGTCGACCAGAGCGCCGAGGTCAAGGGGATGATGAAATGCCGGCGAAAGCGTCCAGAGAACCCTCGCTCGTCGAGATAGCGCTCCAGCGACCAATTTTCGCAGTCCAGCTCGTCGAGCGACCGGCGCGCCGTTCGCAGCCAGCGCGCGACCTCCCACAGCAGGGCGTGGAACCGGGCGTCACCGAGGCGTCGTGGCTGCGCGAACGGGCGTTTCCCGGAGTACTCGAGCCCGCACTCACAGGACACGGAGAACGACATTTCCGATTCCTGCGTCCGAACGCCGAGCTCTTCGAGTAGGCGGGTCAAGAGCGGATAGTTCCGTTCGTTGTGGACCAGGAAACCAGTGTCGAGCGCGACCCCGTCCCGCCGGATCGTGCGCGTGTGGCCGCCCGGCCGCAAGTCACGCTCGAAGACCTCGACCTCGTGGCCCCGCGAGAGCAGGTGCGCGGCCCCCAGGCCGGACACGCCGCTGCCGATGATCGCAATCCGCATCAACCTTTATTCGCCCCCGTACGAATACCGGTTGGCTACTCTCACGGACTCGAAGGGAAGGAATCATGGAAACTGCCGCGCCTATTATTGAAACTGCCGCGCCTATTGCGACCGTCCGCCCGCGGACGACCCTGATCAGCCAGGTGGTGACGCTGATCGCTGTCATCGTCCCGCCGCTCGCCCTCATCTCGGCCATGGGGCTCCTCTGGGGCGTCGGCTTTCACCTTCGAGATCTCGTTCTCCTTCTGACGATGTACGTCGTTTGCGCCTTCGGCACGACCATCGGCTTCCACCGTTATTTCACTCATCGAGGTTTTGAGACCCAGGCCCCGCTCAAGGCGGTGCTCGCGATTCTCGGCTGCATGACCATGCAAGGGCCGCTTACGCAGTGGGTCACCGATCACCGGAAGCACCACGCCTTGTCGGACAAACCGGGCGATCCGCATTCGCCGCATCTCGGCAACGGCGACGGCGCCTGGGGCGCCGTCAAGGGTTTCGTCCACGCGCACGTCGGCTGGCTGTTCAACAACCTCGGCATGGAGCAAGGGCGCATTTACGGCAAGGATCTTTACGAAGACCGGATCGTCGTCTGGGTCGACCGTCTCTACATGGTCTGGATCGTGCTGACACTCGGGATCCCGTTTGCGATCGGCTATGCCGTTGGGGGCACGGCGGCGGCCGGTCTCGAAGGCCTCGTGTGGGGCGGGCTCCTGCGCATCTTTCTCTACCAGCATGCGACTTTCAGCGTGAACTCGATCTGTCACATGTTCGGCCGCAAGGACTATCGCTCGCGCGACGAGGCACGAAACAACTGGCTCGTCGCCCTGCTCGTCTTCGGCGAAGGCTGGCATAACAACCACCACGCGTTTCCCGCCTCGGCGCGCCACGGCCTGCAGCGCTGGCAGCTCGACGTGTCCTGGTGGGTGATTCGCGGGTTGGAGAAGCTCGGGCTCGTCTGGAACGTGAAGGTGCCGGACGCCGATCAGATCGGCCGGCGGCGTCTTCAGCCCGGCGAGTCCTGAAAACGCTCGAGCTCCGTCGCGACGTGGCGCGCCCAAGCTCCGGCTCGTGGCAGCGGGACGAGGCGATCGTGGCCCGCGCGGAGCGCGATCCCGTGCAGGGCGCCCGGAATGAGGGCGTAGTCGCCCTCGACTCCAAGCGCACGCGCGCGTTGATACCCGCGTCGCGAGCTCCCGGTGCTGACACCGGGGATGCCCGGTAGCCAGCGGTCCAGCGAGCCGTGAACGACGTCGAAGCGCTTCCCGCGCAACGTCTCGAGGCCCAGCCGCTCGGGAATCCAGGGCGCAAGCCCTAGTACCGCCTCGACGGTGGGCTCCGCGGCGGCCTGGATCGCGACCGCGCCGCCCATCGAAAAACCGAGCAGGAGCGTTCGCGGCGCACCGGTCTCGTCCACCGCGGCGATCGCATCGGCAACGCACCAGTCCATCCGCTTCCACGACTTGATCCGGTACTTCACCTCGGCGAAGCCGAGCTCGGGGAAGTCGGGCGCGAGCCGGTGCACCAACCACTCGAGCGAAGCGCTCCAGGTTCCCTCCACCTCGCCGCCCTGGCCGCCGTTCACGCACACGACTACCGCGTGCTCGCTCGGCCCGGTGACGCGCATCTCGGCGCCGGTGGGGAGGCGAGCCACTACCGCCGGCCCTAGTGCCACGGCCGTCGCCGTCAGCGCGGTCGGTCCAGCGCTGACTTCAGGCCGGCGAGCGCATCGTCAGCCATGCGGTTCATGGTCGGGCGGAGCAGGGGCTCGGCCAGACGAGCAATTCCCTTGAGCCGGATGTCCGCCACGTAGACGATTCGCGTACCGCGTCCGGCCGGTTCGAACCGGATCTCGTCCACCGAGCGTGCCTTCTCGCCTTCGCCCTTGAGGACTACGCAGCGCGCCGGCTCGAATGCCGTGATGACGTAGTGGAAAGGTTGGCGCTTGCCCCGGAAGAGCGCCACGATCTCGAACTCGCTTCCCTCACGCACCGGCCCGTCGGTGATCCTCGTTCCAGCCGCTATTCCGGGATCCCATTGCGCTGAGTTGGCGAAATCCGCGACGTACGCGAACGCCTCACCCTGTGGGCTCTCAACGTGGATCTCTTTACGGACCCGCACTGCACTCGATCGTAGCGACCTGAGCCGCTGCGGCTTGAGCACGGGTCACGCCGCAAGTCTCTCGGACGACTGAACGAGCGAGTCGAACGCCGCCCGAAGCTTTCCGTACGCGTGAAACATACGACTCTTGACCGTTCCGAGAGGGAGCCCGGCGCGCAGGGCGATCTCGGATTGGCTGAGTCCTTCGTAGTGTGCCCAGACGAGCAGCTCGCGGTCTCGTCGAGGAAGCAGCGCAAGTTGTGCGCGAACGGCACCAGGCGAAAAGTCGAGGTCGAGAAAGTCCGGCTGTTCCCCTTCGTCGCGTTGTTCGTCGATCTGCTCGTGGCTGTGCTTCTGCTGACGGCGAACCGCGTCGACCGCCCGCCGGTGGACGAGGGTGAAGAGCCAGGTCGTCGGGTTTCCGCGTCCCGCGTCGAAGCGCGACGCCGTCCTCCAGACATTGAGGAACGCCTCCTGGACGGCATCCTCGGCGAGTCGTCCGTCCCCGAGGACTCGAACGGCCACCCCGTAAGCAACACGAGAGTGCCGGCCATAGAACTCGTCGAAGGCGCGAATGTCGCCCTCCCCGATGCCCCGCAGCAGTTGCTGATCTGTGCCGGCGCGGCTTTGAACGGACCCCATACTGTTGAGAGACTCTGTCCCCACGACTTGTTACAGAGCTTGCTTGCCCGGGCATGGATGCAGTACCCGCTACGGAGGCCTGGCGTCCCTACTCAGAGAACCGAATCTTCACGATCTCCGTCGACAGACGCGCAAGCCGTCAGTCCGGAGGACGCCCGGCTCGTCAGCCGCCTCCGTGCCGGAGACCAGGTGGCGTTCGTGGAGACGATCCGCTCGTTGGGCCCGACGATGCTGCGTATCGCCCGACTCTATGTCCGCAGCGAAGAGGTCGCGGAGGAGGTCGTCCAAGAGGCATGGATCAGCGTCCTCGAGGGCCTCGAGGGTTTCGAAGGGCGCTCGAGGTTCCGGACTTGGGTCATCACGATCCTCGTCCATTCGGCCCTTCGACGCAGCAAGCGCGAGGCGCGCAGCACGCCGTTCTCTGCCGTAGCTGGAGATACCGACTCGGCGAGCGCTGATAGCGGCTTCGACGCGGATCGGTTCTTCTCCGGCGACCATCCGCGCTGGCCATCTGCCTGGGCAACGGTCGTGCCACGCCTCGACGCGCTCCCCGAAGAGAAGCTCCTCTCGGTCGAGGCGATGGGAGTCGTACAGGCCGCGATCTCGGAACTCCCGGATACGCACGCAGCCGTGCTGATCCTCCACGACATCGAGGGCCGGCCGTCTGAAGAGATCTGTGAAACGCTCGAACTCACCGACGGAAACCGGCGCTTGCTTCTCCACCGGGCGCGCAACCGAGTTAGGGCCGCGCTCGAACACTATTTCGATGAGAGACTCGAGGCCAATGCTTAGCTGCGCACAGGTCGTCCAGCTCGTCACCGACTACGTCGAGGGACAAGTCGATTCCGCGGACCGCCTCCGGTTCGAGGAGCACGTAGGCATCTGCCCGCCCTGCCGCGGGTTCCTTTCACAGATGCGTGTGACGCGCCGTGTCGTCGGCTCCGTCCCCGTCGAACCGCTGGCACCAGCTCTCGAGCAAGCGCTCGTCGACGCATTCCACGGCTGGACGCAGAAGAAATGAGCAAATCGCACGCTTTCAAATTCCTCTCAGAAGGGGGACGAGGCATCTTCAGCGACTTCAGATGGCCGCTTCCCTGGGATGGCACGCCGGGTTCTTGGGTCGCGGCCGGCCTTCCGCTCGAGCCCTGCGTCAACGGGATCCACGTCTGCCGCGAAGATGACCTGCCGTATTGGATCGACGACGAGCTCTGGGTGATCGAGCTGCGCGGCGAAGTCGCAGCGCAGGACCGGATGCTCGTCGCCGAAGAGGGACGCCTCGTCAAGAAGGTCGACGGCTGGGATCGAGAGACGGCAACGAGCTTCGCTGAAGCGTGCGCCCTGCGCGCACGCGGCGCAGCGGTAGAAACGCTTCGCAGCGCCGGTAGGAACGACGAGGCAGTCGCGCTCGAAAGCGCGGCCGACCTCACGTCGATCGCCAAAGCCGCTCAAACGATCGTTCGTTCCGGCAGGTCGACGGAATCGACGTCCGTCTCATTCGCCGCCGATGCGGCCGCACTGGCACGTGGAGCGCGCCCGGAGGCGACACCCCAAGACACGGCAAGCTTCGGGGCCCCTTCAGCAGGAGCGATCGCCGCGAACCTCGCGTACGTCGTGTCGCACATCGTCGGCTGTACCGGCGGGCCACCCGGCACTGCCGAATATGAGTCTGCCGCTGAGCGAGAGCGCGCCTGGCAACGCAGGTGGTTCCATGACCTGGTGGCGAAGTCGCCGCCTGTCCTGTCCAGCTGAACCGGTCGGCGCGATCGCCGCGGCGTGCTAGCGGCCCCCTTCCGCGAGGGCAGCAGCGAGAATGCGCCCGCGCAGGGACGGCGGAGGCTCGATCGGCTCGACTACGAGAGCGAGGGCGGCGGCGGTCTCAGCGAGCCAGTGGAGGTTTGCTTGACAGCGCTCGCAGTGGGCGACGTGCCGCTCGAATGAGCGGCGCCGTCGGCCCGAGAGCGCATTCGTGGCGTAGAGGCCTGCAGCGGCGTGCGGCTCGAAACGGAGGCGCATCGCACACGAATCAGATCTTCGCGGGGGTGAAAGCAGCCGTCACTTGTTCGGATGCCCATCGCCGTTCGAAGACGACGGCGAGCCAGATGGATCCTTCGAACAGGAGCATCAGTGGCACCATCTCGAACAGCGTCGTGATCGGGTCGACGCCTGGTAGGGCGACGGCGAGTCCGGCCATCGCGACGTAGCCGATGCGGCGGTTACCTCGGAGTTTCGCTGCTGTGAGAACTCGGAATCGGACGAGTCCGAGGATGAAGACCGGGAGTTCGAAGACGAGCCCGACCGCGAGGATCGAGAGCAGCGCGAACGAGTAATAGCTCGACGCTCGGATCTGGATGTCGTAGACGCCGGAGTCGTAGCTGGTCAGAAAATGAACCGCCGCCGGGAGGGCGATCTCATGGCCGAAAGCGACGCCGGCGGCAAACAGCAGGGTCGCGAACGCAACGAACCCGAAGATCGACCTGCCGGCTCCCTTGCGTACGGCGGGCGCCAGGAAGCTCCAGACCTGCCAGAGGATCACAGGCAGCGCGATCGCGAAGCCTGCGTAAAGACTGATCTTCAGCGAGGTCATGAACGGCTCCGTGACTCCAAGCGTGACCGGCTTCCGCCGGTGCGCGGGCAGCGCCTGGTTCAACCAGTCGATCAGCTGATGGTGGAACCCGTAGCCGACGGCGAAACCGCCCACGAGGGCAATCAGGACGACGATGAGCCGGGCGCGGAGCTCGCCGAGATGCTCGACAAGCCCCGCTGCCTCGTCATGACCCAGACGTCTGGGCAGACGCATCTACGCGACTTTCTCGTCCTCGCGCTCGAAGCGCGAGAGTGTCCGCTGCGGAACTGTTGCGACCGAAGCCGTAGGCGCTGCCGCAGGTAGAGCAACCTCCGTCTCCTCGGTGGGAACGGCGAAGCGATCGTGCTCGTCCTTCTTGTCGCCCGTCACTGAATCCTTGAACTCGCGGAAACCGCGGCCCATTGAGCGTCCCATCTCAGGGAGCCGCTTAGGACCGAAAACGAGCAGGACGACGAGACCGAGCAACAAGATTTCTGGCATTCCGATAAAGCCGGGCATGAATTCCTTCCGTTGAAGAGATGAGATGGGGCGGCCGGTTTCGGCCGCCCCATCGGAGTCGAGCGGTACTAGCCGACGATGAAGCCAGTGCCCGTGACGGCCGCGAGGATCTGCTGCTTGCTCTTCGCGCCCTCGAACGCCTTCGGAGCGCCTGGGACGCCGTTGATGTTGCGGATCCAACCAGCGTGGCGAGCCTCGATCGGCAGGATCGATCCGGCCGCGCCGAGGATCTTCTTCGACTTGATTTTGCCCACCTGGCCGAGGTAAGCGGCGACGCCCGTGTCCTCGAGCACCTGTGCCGTTGCCTTGAACTTCGCCTCGTCGGTGGTGGTGCCCTTGAAGTTGAACTTCGGCTTCTTCACAGCCGCCTTGCCAAGAGCGCCCTTCAGAAACGCGACATGGGCAGCCTCATGAGCACGAACGATGCTCGCGAACTTGCCGACATCGCCGCTGAAGTTGCCTTTGTCGACGGCCTCCGTGTAGAACGCCGCCTCGAGATACTCGAGCGTCAGCGCGAAGTTGAGAATCGCGACGTCGCTCGCTGCGACTCCGGCGCTCGCGATCGAAGGCAATGCGCCGAAGAACGCGCTGCTACCGAGAACGGCGGCTCCGCCGATACCGGCCTTACGAAGAAACGCGGACCGCGTGTCGCCGTCGACGTTCTCGGCGGCCTCGCGAATCGCGCCATCCTGATCTAGCTCTTCCAAGTTCGGAAGATGTGACATCTGGGCTCCTTCTGCAGGACGGCGATTGAGGTGGTAGTTCCTGGCCTTGCTCCGTCTGCAGGCTGTATTCGCGCCCCGAAGCGGAGCGGTTCACATCTGCCGCCGCAGTCGGTGAACTCCACGCTGGTCGTCACCACGCTGCGGGCGCTGCCGTCGCCTCGGGCGCGCGATGCTCTACGCGCCGTTCTCCAGCGGCAGCGAGCGAGGCCGCCCGAAAAGGCGGCCTCGCCGTTCGATACCTAGACGTGTGCCGCAGCGGGTGGTGATCGTGGTTCGAGCGTTCGAGCTGGTTTTCGCCCAGATTCGAACTGGGGACCCGTTCATTACGAGCGTTGACCGCGTGTCGCGCCAAGTCGTGCCGGGACGCACGGAGCCGCATGGCTTTGCGGAATCCGCCAAGCTGCGATGGCGGCCGAAGACCGGTGACGGCAAACGCGCAGGCCCCGCGTAGACCCGAACCGCGCCGCGGCGCTCGACAGCGCGCTGGTCCCCTTGCCCGACCAGGCGAGGACTGGCTACTTGGCAGGGCGTCAGCGCTCCACGATCATGTGCACATGCCGGAGCTTCCGAGCGGGACCGTGACGTTGCTGTTCACGGACATCGAGGGCTCGACCCGTCTTTTGCACGAACTCGGGGAGCGCTACGCGGATGTGCTCGCGGAGCACCGTGGAGTATTGCGCGACGCGTTCTCGCGGCACGACGGGGTCGAGGTGGACACGCAGGGGGACGCCTTCTTCTTCGCGTTCTCGCGTGCGACCGACGCGGTCGCTGCCGCCGGACACGCCCAAGATGCCCTCGGCGACGGTCCCGTGCGCGTACGGATCGGCGTGCACACTGGCGAACCGGTCGTGACGGACGAGGGGTACGTAGGCGCCGACGTGCACCGGGCAGCGCGGATCATGAGCGCCGGGCATGGAGGACAGATTCTCCTGTCGGAGACGACGCGCCGGCTGCTCGACGCAACGGCGGAGGTGCGCGATCTCGGTGACCATCGCCTCAAGGACCTGACAGCGCCGCAGTGCCTCTATCAGCTGGGCGACGCGCACTTCCCGCCGCTTCGGACCCTGTACCGGACGAACCTGCCGATCCAGCCGACGCCGGTCGTGGGCCGGGAGCGTGAACTCGAGGAGGCCGGGACGCTCATCCGCTCGCATCGCTTGCTCACCCTCACGGGGCCTGGGGGCAGCGGTAAGACCCGCCTGGCGCTTCAGCTCGCCGCCGAGGCCGTCGAGCAGTTCCCCGACGGTGTCTTCTGGGTCCCGCTGCAGGCGCTCCGCGACCCGGCCCTCGTCGAGCGGGCGATCGGAGCGTCCGTCGGCGCCGACGACGGCCTGATCGAGTACGTGGGGAACAAGCGGCTGCTTGTCCTCCTCGACAACTTCGAACAGGTCGTCGAGGCGGCGCCGACGGTCTCGTCGCTCCTCGCCGGGACACCGAACACGAAGATCCTCGTCACGAGCCGCGAGCCGCTGCACGTCGAGTCGGAGCAGCGGTACGCCGTCGAGCCGTTGCCCGAGGACGACGCCGCGACCCTCTTCATCGAGCGCGCCCAGGCGATCGCGCGAGGTTTCCGTCCCACGGCCGCCGTGGGTGCAATCTGCCGGCGCCTGGACGGGCTGCCGCTCGCGATCGAGCTGGCAGCGGCGCGGGTGGCGCTGCTGGAGCCGGAGGAGCTCCTCGCGCGGCTGGAGCAGCGGCTGCCGCTGCTGGTCTCGCGCTCGCGCGACGCCCCGGCCAGGCAGCGGACGCTGCGCTCCACGATCGAGTGGAGCTACGAGCTCTGCGAGCCGGACGAGCAGCAGCTCTTCCGCCGCCTGGCCGTCTTCCAGGGCAGCTTCTCGCTCGAGGCCGCGGAGGCGGTCTGCGCCGCCGACCTGGACACGCTCGAGTCGCTCGTCGTCAAGAACCTCGTCCGCCGCTGGGGCAGCGGCCGCCTCGGCCTGCTCGACACGATCCGCGAGTACGCGCTCGAGCGGCTGGACGCGTCGCCCGAGGCCGAGGAGGTGCGCCTGCGCCACGCCGAGCACTTCCTCGCCGTCTTGCAGGGCGCAAACCTCAACGCCGGCAGCACGTTCGATCTACGCGACCCCATGCGCCACGACATCGCGGTCGCTGAACAGGACAACCTCCGCGGTGCTCTGGCCTGGGCCGTCCGGACCGGCTCGGTCGCCCTCGGACTCGACCTTGCGAGGGCAGCGGACTGGTTTTGGGTGATGCACGACTCGCACGAGGGACTGCGCTGGTACGAGCGCCTGCTCGAGCTTCCCGAGGCCGAGGCAGTCGCTGCCGACATCCGCGCCGACGCGCTGCGCTCCTATGGGGCGTCCGCGTACTTATCCGGCCAGGAGGACGTCTGCGAGCGCCTCTGCGAGGAGAGTCTGAAGCTCTACGAGCAGCTCGGGGACGAGCTCGGCCGCGCGGTCCTCCTCCATCGGCTCGGGATCGGCGCGATGCGTCGAGGGGACCTCGACCGCGCGCGTCGACTCGTCGAGGAGAGCCACGCCATTCATGCACGCAAGTGGGACCCGGTGACGAGGGCGTTCCGTCTGGGGGAGACGACCGGCACGCTCGGCGCGATCGCCCGCGATGCCGGAGACGCCGAGCGCGCGTACGCGCTCATTTCCGAGAGCGCGGTCATCGCTCGGCAGACGGGCGTCGTTTGGTGGGAGGGTGGGATGCTCGCGGAGCTGGCCGCGCTCGACCTGAACGCCGGCCGCGTCGAGCAAGCCGAGACGCACGCCCGCGAATCTCTGGCGATCGCCGAGCAGTTGCACGATCGACCCGGCCGCGTCTTCGACGTCGGCCTCCTCGCCTGGGCCGCGGCCGAGCGCGGCGAACCCGAGCGCGCGGGCCGGCTGTGGGGCGCGATCGAGGACGAGGTCGCAGGCGCGCCGCTCGGTGGCTGGCGGCGTCACCGCGAGACATGTGAAGCTCGAGTTCGCGAGCTCGCCGGACCCGAGTTCGAGCGCGGTCGCGCCGAGGGCCGCGCGTTGACGCTCGATGACGCGGTCTCGATAGCGCTGGAGTAAGACCTCTAGGCGCGAGCCGCCTCGCTCACCGCTGTGCCAGAAGGCGTCGAGGGCACTGGCGCGATCGACGCCACAATCTCGGCGGCAGGGTTTTGCTTGAGGGTCCCAAGCCGAACCGCATACCGAAACGCCGCTTTGAGGTGGGTCGTCTCGCGACTCGCGGTCGTCTCGGCGAAAGTCGACGCCAGCCAAGCCACATACTCCTCGAGTACAAGCTCGCTTGCGGAGATTGGATCGATCTCGAGCTCTCTAAGCCAGGAGTTGAGGCGGGCGAGCGAATGGCGGTTTCGCGTGGTGGTCTTCCCGTCGCGCCCCTTACGTCCGAGATGCGCCAGATACGCCTCGA
>JALYST010000256.1 GCA_030854665.1 Actinomycetota bacterium | reverse complement strand
GCGGAAACAGCGTTTCCGTGTTTCCTACACTCGTGCCCCCGTAGCTCAGCGGATCAGAGCAGAGGTTTCCTAAACCTCGTGCGCAGGTTCGACTCCTGCCGGGGGCATTAGCCGGAGCTTGATTACGCACGCAGTTGCGCAAGACTTGCTCTGTACATGCCTGAGCTCCCGACCGGAACCGTCACTCTTCTTTTCACCGACATCGAGGGCTCCACGCAGCTGCTCAAGGCGCTCGGCGATGACTACGAGCGCGTTCTCTCGGATCACCGAGCCTTGCTTCGACGGGCGTTCAACCTGTGTGGCGGCCAAGTGGTCGATCGTCAGGGCGACGCGTTCTTCGTCGTGTTTCGCCGCGCAAAGGACGCCGTGACCGCCGCCGTCGAGGCCCAACGTGCATTGAACTCACACCCATGGCCGGAGGGCTCCACGGTCCGCGTTCGAGTGGGGATCCACACAGGCGAGCCTTCCATCGGCGACGAGGGCTTGACGGGGTTCCCCGTCCACGTCGCATCCAGAATCTGCGGCGCCGCGCACGGCGGCCAGATCTTGGTCTCAAGCACGACGCGTGACTTGGTGGAAGACCACCTTCCAGCGCGAACCGCCCTTCGCGACCTGGGGGAGTACGTGCTCAAGGACGTCGATCGGCCGGCGCGGCTTTTCCAGCTCGTTGCGGAGGAGCTCGAGGACTCATTCCCGCCGCCTCGGACACGCAACAACGGTGAGGTCGAGGTGGCCCCATTGGTTCGAGAAGAGAAGGAGCACGCGGCTACTGTCGCTTCGCAGCGCCCGAAGCCGAAGCCGTTCCACCCGGACAGGGCCCTTCGTCTGGGAGGTGCCCTGCGCGCCGCCGTTCGAAGGCGTTTCGGCGGGGCGCCGATCGACGACGTCGGCATGCAGATCCGTTCGATGGCGTGGCTTTCTCCGTCCCCGGAAATGGGAAGCGCTCTCCGTGGGCTCGGGGGCGCGATCGTTCAGTCGGCACGAGGCGACCGCGGGGCGGAGCACCTCTTGAAGTCGATCCATCGCCGAGCGCTACAGCGGCGGCTGGACAAGCTGAGGAATGTTGCCTTTCTCTCCGAGCGGGACGCACAGCTCGCCGATTGTCTTGCGAAGCAGGTCGCCGCCCTCGAGCGCCTCGCAAGCCTGCGGTCGGCGCTTCGTGCAGAGATCACGCGGATCGAGGCGCGGACGAACGAGATCCGCCAGGAGATCTTCGTTGCCCGGCTGGGAGGTCCCTTCTCCGACAGCCTTGTTAACGAGGTGAACGCCTTCTGCGAGTCCGTCCGGTCGCTTGGGAGGCGACTTCAGCAGGCCGAGCACGAGGCCCACACCCTTTCCCGCCAAGCGCGCCGCATTTCCGGCTGAGATTGCTCCGGAAGGGCTAGTCTCAGCACGGCCTGGCAAGAGCGAGCCGACTGCGCTCACCGCCCGCGATGAGATTCTTCCAGCAGCGGGTTCCACAACCGCGAAACAAGCCAAAACCCGCTTGAATGCACGGAAACACCGTTTCCATGTTTCCTACACTCCCGCCTCGGTAGCTCAGTGGATAGAGCAGCGCTCTCCTAAGGCGCGTGTCGCAGGTTCGATTCCTGCCCGGGGCACTCATCTTCGAGCCTTTCGCTGCGAACCGCGCTTGCGTTGCGCGGCCATTTCGTCCGGCGTCACGAGCCATGGGAAGTCAGGAACCTCTCCCGGCTTGACGGCCTTGAGCGGGCGCTGCGCCTTCGCGATTTTCTCCTCGACGCGCTCGAAGCGATCCACGTCGCCGACCGGACCGCCGAGCAGCTCTGCGAACGGCACTGTCATAAGCGCGTCGCCGGGAACCTCGAATAGCGCACTCAGTCGAAGCAGCGCGGTCAATCCTGGCTCGCGTTTTGCGTTGCGCCATTCCGAAAGAGCGACGGCTGAAACGTCGAGTAGCTGACTAGCCTCACGCGCGCTTAGGCGATGCACGCCGAGGAGCCGATCGAGGTTGTCTGCGAATGTGGAGGAGGGAATTACGATCACGTCCTCATTATCGGGAGCGTGAAGAAAGTTTACAGCCCTTATCGGGGGAGGCTAGACCGATAGAGCTACCTCATACCTGCCCCCCACTGTAGTCTAAATTACCGCTCGCGTAAAGAAAGATACCCCCGGCTGAGTATAGAACAGCGGTTTCCTAAACCGCGTGCCCTGGTTCGATTCCGGGCGGGGGCATCCCGCGCGCGTTCAGCTAGCGGTGTGAGGTTACTCAACTTCCTCGCTCTCCGATCGCGGCTGCGATGGTGGTGAGCATGGCGGGCTCGACCTGGGCCTCCGAGATTCGTCCACTCTGCCACTCGCTGCTTGCGGTATGCACGATCGCGCGAATGACCGCGAGATGCCATGCGATCGGAACGCCGCTGCGGAAGACACCCGCCTTCTGGCCGCGCTCGATCAACGGGGCGAACTGCTCGAGGACCGGCAGGTGGCGGCGGTGCAGCTCCTTCGCAGAGAGCCGGTTCGTGTTGATCGCGAGCAGAGCGTGGAACCGGCCGAGTTTTTGCCAGGTGGCACGGAGCACGCGCTCCAGCGCTTCCGTCGGCTCACCGCGCTGCGGCTCGGCATTGCTCGTCGCCTGAGCGACCTGCGCCACCGCGTGCTCCATGACAGCGTCGAGGAGGACATGACTATCTGATGTCAAGTAGGAACTCCAAATACTTCCGAGAGAGTGAGGATGGTTCGGGACCGGGAAAGGGTGAGCCGTGACCTTCCTCCTCCTCGACGCAGCTCTAGTAGCCCTGGCGATCCTCGCCGCCGCGTGGGCTGGGGCCGTGGTGCTCGAGTCGACGGGGTGGAAAGACACTGACGGGTGGGGCGCTGCTCCTTGCCTGCGGTCTCGGGCTTCGCGTCCTCGTACGAGGTCGTTCGGATCGTGACCGGGATGTGACCAAGGCTAGAGTCGGCGGCGTATAAACGGCATGTCGAAACTCCTTTCAATCGCAATTGCTGGGATCGCCGCCCTGGCCATCCTGGCTTCCACGGCGGCCGCCTCGTGTGTGCCAATGACCGTGGCCGAGCAGAGAGCTCGGGCGGACATCATCTTCGACGGCGTCGCCCTCGAAGGTCCTACTCCCACCGGGATTCAGCACTTCCGAGTGACGCGCTATGTAAAGGCGCGTGGGCCGAGCGTGGTTCGCGTGGACACCGGAAACATCCGCCGGGCAGATGGGACTGGAAGCATCACCTCGGTCAGCATCAGCGCCAAACGCGGCGAACATTGGCGGATCTTCGCCCGTGGCTCATCGCGGAAGGTCCTTCGCACTTCGCTTTGCGACGGATCACGGAGGCGTCCGTAGCAGCGGCGCTAAACCGTGCGCTGGTTCGATTCCGGGCAGGGCACATGCCTTCGAGTGCCGCTGGGCTACTCGGGCTCACGGAAGGCTGACCTTGCAGCGGCGTCGAACGGCGTCAGCTCAACTGGCACCAACTCGCGAATTCGCTCGTCTCGAACGACGGTCTCGTTTCGCAGTCCTTCGATGAGCGGACGCGCTACCCCCGCCTTTACGGGGGTCACGACGTGCAGCCACAACGAGGAGAGGTACGGCGTCAACACAGGGACCTCGAAGATGAAAGGTCGCTTTCCCCGGAGAGCGGCGATCCGCTCCATCATCTCGCGGTACGTCATCACCTCCGGCCCGCCCACGTCGTATCCCGAGCCGAGCGCAGCCTGCAGGCCGCAGACGCCTGCGAGGTACGCGACGATGTCCGGGAGCGCAATGGGTTGGGTGCGCGTGGACACCCAGCGCGGGGTCACCATCGCGGGCAGCCGGTCGACAAGAGCGACGATCGTCTCGAACGCGGCGCTCCCGCGCCCGACGACCATTGCAGCGCGCAGGGTCGTTACCGGCACGGATGTGGACGCCAGGCGAGCACCCGTCTCACGACGGCTGCGAAGGTGAGGTGAAAGATCGGCGGAGTCGTCGCCCAGCCCACCGAGGTAGACGAGCTGTTTTACACCGGCGCTCTCGGCCGCCAGCGCAGTCGTCTCCGCGGCTCGGAGATCCAGCTGTTCGAAGTCGGCGCTGCCGAGTGAATGGACGAGGTAATACGCGACGTCACATCCCTCGAGCACCCTTGCAACCGAGCCCCGTTGAGTCGCGTCCGCGGTCTTCCAGGTGAAGCCCTCGCCAGCAGCCTGCTCGCGACGCGAGACGGCCACGACATCGTGCGTGCGCGCCAGCTCGGCGAGCAGCGGCCGGCCGATCGTCCCGGAAGCGCCGAAGACGACGACCTTCACCGGCGGGCCTCGCTTATCAACCGGGCGAAGTAGCGACGGCTGATCGCAACATGGGTTCGGCTCTGAACCTGACTGTAGAGCGCGCCCGTCCAATCCCGTTCCCCCTGACGCGCGGCGAGGCTTGGAAAGAAACCGCGAATCGTCGAGCGGACGATGAGCGGCGAGCCACCGACCTGCGCAAAGACAATCTCTCCGGCCGGCCGCTGGGCGAGCAAGCCGCCCTCAATCGGATAGCTGCAGCGGACAAGCGTGTTCGTCGCCAGAAGCGTCGGGCGGCCGAAGCGAAGCAGAGTAGGACCGTGTCCAAAGAGTCGCAACTCGAGCGTGCCGTTGCGTTCTCGTGGACGGATGAGACCCCTAGTGACGCGCTCGACCGCGCGCCAGTAAGCGAGACCCAGGCACTCCGCGCCGGCGGGAGAGAACTCGACGACGGGGTCACGAAGCACGACGCGCTGTTGGGACTCGACCGCGCCGTCCCCCGTTTGACGCTGCCACGTCTCCCAGCCATTCACATGGAGAACGGTAGCCCAGTGGCGCGCCTACTGGCGCCGCCCTACCTCAGCTCGTTCGAACGTTCAGCACCTCGTGCTGCTTGGGCTGCATCTCGTCCCGTGAGACACCGGCTTCACGGAGCGCCTCCTGAAACTCCGGCCGCTGCATCGCCGCGTCGGCGTGCTGCTCAGACTCCCAGACGTTGATGATTTTCATCCCGTTGTCGGTCCGCAATGCGACATGCGCCTTCAAGCCGTCCGCCAGTGGAAGCTCGCTCATGCGGCCGGAGATGATCCCGTACTGGCGCTCGAGCTCCTGTTGATCCCCTTCCCGCGAAATGATTCGTGCGATCGCCAAGGCGCCTCCCTTTTCGTTCGTCGGGTGTGAAGAACCACTATGCCCGATTCGGCCCCGCCGGCAACGGCTGCCGGCCGGTGAGCCGCCTAGAGGCTCTCGGCGCAACAGGCAACTCGATCGTGCTGCAGGCTTCCTCTTGTCAATTCCGGAACCCTGGAGGGCTCTCAGGTGTAGTTGATCGTTCTCTGCAGGCGAGAGCACTGAAACGTTTTCCTTCCCAAAGGAATGAAACCCACGAAAGCGATGACAACCGACGCCCAACTGATCAAAGCGGCACGGACTGACCCTGACGCTTTCGGCGAGCTCTACCGCCGGCACGCCGCTGCAGTTCACGCGTTTCTTCGGAACCGGGCTCCGAACAGGGTCGCGGGCGAGCTCACGGCCGAGACGTTCGCCCAGGCCGCGCTCTCCCTCGGGCGGTTCCGTGACGAGATGGACGGCTCAGGTCGGCCGTGGCTCTACGGCATCGCACGCAACCTGCTTCGGACATATCACGAGCGGGAGCGAATCGAGTCGAAAGCTCGGCAGCGGCTCGGATTGCCGGCTCGCGATTACGAGCTCGACGTTCACGAAGCTAACGCCCGAGTCGATGCGGAGAGGCTCGCACCGGAACTATCCGCCGCCCTCGACACGCTTCCGCGGGCCCAGCGGCAGGCGCTCGAGCTCCGCGTGGTGCAGCAGCTTCCGTACAAACAGGTGGCCCTGACGCTCGATTGCTCCGAAGTCGCGGCGCGAATCCGCGTTACGCGTGCCATCGACTCTCTTTCTCGCCTACTCAAAGGAGTCTCGTCATGACGACCGACCTCGAAGCGATTGGACGTGACCTGGAATACGCACTAGAGCGGCGTCTCCGCAACAAGAGGCGCCGTAGTCACAGGCTTCGACTGGCCCTGCTCTCCTTGGCGGCCACAGGTGCCTTCGCGACCGTCGCCTACGCCAGCGGAATCGCTGGCGATCTCCAGCTCGACCCGACCAAGTGGTCGATCCTCGGCGGTGGCACCGTCGATAACAACCGCGGTGCTTACGTGCATGCGAAGAATCGAGGCGACGGATCGAACTCGACCTTTATGGTCGAGCACGACTCCGGGCTCCCCGCCTACCAGGCGTTCCTCCTCCATCAGAAGACTCTGGCGGCGGCCAACTCCACATCACCTGTACCCGTGCGCTCCGAGGCGGGCGCTCTCTGCACACCAGGCGCCGTCACGCGGGCGGAGACGGTGGCCATGGCAACGCTGAGAGCAGGGTTCGTACCCGGCACGAGCCCCGATGCCACTCGAGCTGCAGTCACGGCCGCTGTAGCCGCCGCCTTCGAGAACGCTCCGTGCGCAGGACTCGAGTACGCAGGCGAGCAGGCGCGGCTCGTCTACTCTGGCCGCCAACCGGAGTCGACGCTGATGCCGGGCGCGCGATAGCTGGGCCGCCTGTCCTTCGGCCCGCCCGCCTTAGCGACGTCGGGCGAATTGCGGAAGTTCTCGACGAGTGCACGCAGCACTACCTCGGCAGACCGAGCTCCCGCGACGACGCGCTGGGCCGGCTGAGGCAAGGAGACCCGGCCAAGGATTTTCGCATCGCAATCGACTCAGCCGCGAACACGGTCGGTTTCGGCCACGCCTGGGCGGTGCCACCACGCGAAGTCCGCGGCTTCGTCCGCGTGCGGCCCTCGACCAAAGGACGTGGCGTCGGCGCAGCTCTACTCTCTTGGCTACAGCCGCGAGCCAGGGAGATCGCAGCAGAAGAGAGTCTCAACCAAGACGCCATCCTCACGGTCACGAACTGGGCACAGGATGACGATGCCGGGCCGCTACTCGAGGGGGCCGGCCTTTCGCCCCTCCGTCACTTCCTGCAGATGCGAATCGACCTTGGGCGCGGCCTGCAGGAGCCCGGCTGGCCCGACGGCCTCGAACCGCGGAGCTTTTCGTCGGGCCGAGACGACTCCGAACTCTTTGCGTCATTCCGTGAGGCGTTTGCCGATCACTGGGGCAACACTGGAGTGGACGAGGCCCAATGGTGGAGTGAGAACCGAGACGCACCGAACGCTGGCTTCGATCCGTCCCTCTGGGTCGTTGTGCCAGCGGGCGGGGCAATCGCGGGCTTCTCCATTTGCCGGGAGCGCGAGGACGACGGCGAGACCATCGGATGGATCTCACTCATCGGCGTGCGGCCGCCATGGCGCGGACGGGGTCTCGGCGAGGCACTACTCGTGCACAGCCTCAACGCGTTCCACAGTCAAGGATGTCGCTGCGCAGCGTTGAACGTCGATGTCGACAACACAACCGGTGCGCTCCGCCTCTATACGAAGGTCGGGATGGAGCCGACCCCGGCATTCACGATCTGGTCGAAGTCGCTGGGCGACGAAGATCCTTCAGACACTTGATGTCCCCGCCTCAGGGAAGCAGAGCGGGGCAGACCCTGACAACGCGATCGAGACGACGGCGCCCCCGGGGTGTTGCGTCAAGGCGACTCTTCGCGAGCAAGACCCACGAGGCGTTAGGCATGGGGGTTCCAGGCGGCGGTGCCGCTGACCTCGAGGCGAAGATTCCGCGCCGCCGAGAGCCAGGTCATCTTGACGGGGAAGGGGCCGAGACCCAACTGACGGCAGCCGGACGCATCTACGGCAGAGCGCACGGCTTGTAGGGCCCGGCCCCAGCCCTTTCTATTCCCTCCTGCCCAGGGAAACCCTGTGCAGGTTTTCCCGCACACGCGAGTCTGTTTGAACGAGGGCCTGGCACCTGGCAGGGGAGGAGGGAGATGCGATACGTCAACGGCGTTTCAAAGGAGTCAATTCACCTCGAGCTGCTCCGGGCGCTCGCGGGTAATCCAGATCGAGCCGCGCCGGCTCCTGATCTCGCCAAGGCGCTCGGGACCTCGGCCCAATTCGTGGTCGCCAAGCTGCGGCCGCTTCTGAGCGCGGGACTCGTCCATAAGCATTCGAGTCGCACAGGCCGCGCGTACGCCATCAGCGAAGAAGGCCAGGACTACCTCAGGCGCAGCATTTCTGAGGACTAGGCCAGGTGAACCACGGTGGCGCCGTCGGCTGAATCCGCTTCGTAGCGCTCGACCAGCTGGTGCCCTGCCAGCTCGTCACGCACGGCCGCGCGCAGGACACCGGTTCCGCGGCCGTGCACAACGTGGACGCTGCGTAGGCCGGCGAGTGCCGCCTGATCCACCAGCGAGCGCACGGCCTCGCGCGCCTCCTGTGCGTTCGTGCCACGCACATCGAGCTGATCCGAGACGTCGGCGCGCGCGCTGACGACGACGCGGACTGCCTGTTCCGCAGCTTGCACGGGCTCTGGGCGCGCATCAGGGCGCAGGCGCTGGAGGGGGACCCGGACGCGGAGCCCGCCCGTTCCGATCACCTCCGCCTCGCCCCGTTCGATTGTCATGATCGTGCCGCGAACGCCGAGCTCGATTGCCACGACCGGATCGCCTGGCGACAGCGGCGTCTGGGTCGGCACCGGTTCGCCGAGCTCGTGAAGTGCGTGCTCTGCGTGCAGCGCACGCTCTGCCGCTGCGCCGAGACGCCGGTCGCGCTCGCGTTCTGCGGCGTCCGCCGCAGGCGATGTGCGACGGTCCTGCTCGCGCCGCCGAGCCGCGCGCAGTTCCTCGCGGAAGGCCCGAAGTTCCGCGCGCGCGCCTTCGAGCTCACGTTCGGCTTGGGCAACGGCCAGCTGTCGCTCGTGCGCGCCGGAGGCGCGAACGGCTTCGATTTCGGCGGCGAGGGCACCCTCCCGGATCTGAACTTGCTCGGCAAGCTGACCGGCCTCGGCCGCGCGTTGTTCTGCAGCTTCCCGCGCCTCGGCCGCGGCGGCGACGCCTGCCTCGGCCTCGCTCAGCAGCTCTGCGAGTCGCAGCTGCTGCGGCGAAACGCGCGAGCGGGCGTCCGCGACGACGGCCGGCTCGAGCCCGAGCCGCTCCGCCATGCGCAGCGCCTGGGACGTTCCGGGTCGGCCGAGCGTCACTTCGTAGAGCGGCGCGTAGGTGTCCGGGTCGAAGCCGGTCGCCGCGTTTGCGGCGCCGTCCGTCGCGCTCGCCCACTCCTTCAGCTCCGGATAGTGCGTTGTCACGACGGTGAGTCGCGCCTGCCCCGCCAGGCGCTCGACGAGCGCCTGCGCGAGCGCGGAGCCTTCCACCGGATCGGTCCCCGCTGCGAGCTCGTCCAACAGGACGAGCGAGCGATCTGTCGCCGCCTCCAGAATCTCGACGATGTTGCGCAGGTGTCCGGAGAACGTCGACAGGCTCATCTCGATCGACTGCTCGTCACCGATATCGGCAAGCACCTGGTCGAAGACCGGCAGCTCGAACGTGACCGCGGGCGGACGTAGCCCTGACTGGTGCAGCAGCGCAGCGAGACCCAAAGTCTTTAACGCAACGGTCTTGCCGCCCGTGTTCGGCCCGCTGACGACGAGCGCGCCGAGCTCGCCTAGATCGAGGTTGATGGGAACGACCGTGGCCTTGTCCAGGAGGGGATGGCGAGCCTCCGCAAACCGCACGGCATCGCCGACCTCGACCGGAGCGCCGCGCCAGCGTCTCGAGAGGACCGCGCGCGCGAACGCGAGATCAACGGCGCCGGTCGCATCCACCAGCACTGCGAGCGCATCGGCGTGCGTGCCGACCAGCGCGGACAGCTCGCGCACGATCCGCTCGACCTCCTCTCGCTCCGCACCGGCGGCCTCCGCCAGCTGGTTGTTCAGCTCGACGATCGCGAGCGGCTCGACGAACAGCGTCTGCCCAGAGCTCGACGCGTCGTGAACGATCCCCGGCACTTTGCCCCGGGCGCTCACCTTCACTGCAAGTACAGGCCGCCCGCCGCGCTCCGTCACGAACGTCTCCTGGAGGAACTCGCGGATCGAACCGGAGCGGGCGAGCTTGGTCAGCGCCTCCACCGACCGGTGTCGCCCCTTACGGAGCTCCGAGCGGAGCTTGCGCAACAGAGCCGACGCGTTGTCGCGGAGATCGGACCCGTCCTCCTCGACGGCTCGTTCGACGGCTTCGGCAATGCCGCCCAGCGCCGGGTCGATCGGGTCGAGGAGCTCACCAAGCCGCGGAGCAAGCTTTGCTGCGCTCAGGGTTTCGCGCGCGGCGAGGCCGGCCTTGATCGATTGCGCGATCTCGTGCAGCTCGGGGATCCGCAGGGAGGCGCCGCGCGCCGCACGCTCCGCAGCGGGGCGCACGTCCTCTACTTCGCTGAGCGACGGCTCGGAGCTCTCGTCGAACAGCGCGATCGCCTCGGTCGTCAGCGTTTGGCGTCGCGCGACCTCGTCCAGATCGGACGATGGCGTCAGAGCACGCGCAAGCGACGCGCCGTGCGTGGTCGCGGCCGCATCTGCGAGTTGCTCGAGGATCGTCGGGAACTCGAGTACGTCGAGCGTGTGTGAGTTCACGCTCGGACGGTAGCGGCCGTCGGCCGAACTTTAAAGAGCCCGCTTCGACATCGCGGTCTTAAGATCGCTTCAAATGGCCGCGCTCGAGCATCGGCATGACATCGACGAAGCCGTCGTGGCGCTGAACCTCGACGATGGGCCGTCTGCCTGGACAACCCGATTCTCGACCTGCTCGTGACCCACGAAGGTCACGCGACGTTCTGAGCGACCGCGGCCTGCGGTCGGTGACGATCTCCGAGCTGCTGGCGGCGCGTTAGCGCCCGATGGAGAGAATGCGGGCGCGCCAGGAGCCGCTAGGCGCCTGAACCTCCACTTCGTCGCTGACCTTGCGTCCCATCAGTGCGCGACCGACCGGTGAATCCGGCGACACGCCGCCCACGCTCGAGATCTCGACTTCCATCCGCTCGCCCTGCTCGTCCTCGATCTCGACCTTCGCCCCGACCGAGACCGTGTCACCGGTTGCGGCGTTCTCATCGAGGATCACCGACCGCTCGAGCCGATCACGCAGCATCGTGATCCGGCGCTCGAGGAGACCCTGCTCGTTCTTCGCCGCGTGGTACTCGAAGTTCTCAGACAGGTCTCCGAAGCTGCGGGCGGTTGCGATCGCCTGGACGGCCTCGGTCCGCCGCGGTCCTTCGAGCTCGGCCAGTTCGGCCTCGAGCTGCTCCTTCTGGGCCGGAGTGAGTTCGTCAGGTTTGTCGCCCACGGCAGGAGCGTATCTGCCCCAGGGCAACGGTTAGCTGCTACTTTGAGTCCACGGGTGGCATTCGGCTGCCCGGTGAGATGAGCTTCTCGTTCCTCCTTCGGGTGTTTCGAGGTAGGCAAGTCTCGAACCCATAAAGGAGTCGAACAACTTATGCAGCAATCATTCCGCGAGCTTGGCGTGTCGCCACCTCTTGTCGACGCGCTCGCCGCTCGCTCCATCCAGGAGCCGTTCCGGATCCAGGCGCTCGTCCTGCCGGACGCCCTCGCGGGCCTCGACGTGCTCGCAAAGTCGCCGACCGGATCTGGGAAGACGCTCGCGTTCGCCCTGCCGATCGTGGAGCGGACCACACCCGCCGACGCGCGCCCCTCGGCACTCATTCTCGTCCCGACACGCGAGCTCGCCGCTCAGGTGAGCGCGGAGCTCGAATCGCTCGTACCGGCCAAAGGCCTGAAGGTGGCCGCCGTCTACGGCGGCGTGCCGCTCCACGCCCAGGCGAAGCGCGCAAAGAGCGCCCACGTCCTCGTTGCAACACCTGGACGCCTGCAGGATCTCGCCGAGCGCCGGCTCGTCGACCTCTCGCACGTCCGAATTCTCGTTCTCGACGAGGCCGATCGAATGCTCGACATGGGCTTTCAGCCGCAGGTCGACCGCATCGTCCGGCGGCTGCCGCGCAATCGCCAGACGATGTTCTTTTCGGCCACGCTGGACGGCCCGGTCGGCGAGTTGGCGCGCGATTACACCAACAGCCCGTCTCGCTTCGAAGCTGCACTTGCCGAAGAGCAGGAGCCCGGCGAGATCGAGCACGAGTTCGTGCCCGTGACGGCCGATACCAAGGTAGAGACGCTCGTGAAGCACATCAACTCGTCGGACGGACTGACGCTCGTCTTCGTACGGACGAAGCGCGGCGCAGACAAGCTCGTCCAAAAGCTCACTCGGCAGAACGTCAGTGCCGTCGCGATGCACGGCGACATGTCGCAGGGAGCACGCGAGCGCGCGCTCTCACGGTTCGAGAGCGGCAAGGTGAAGACGCTGGTCGCCACGGACGTGGCGGCGCGCGGCCTGGATCTCGACGACATCACGCACGTGATCAACTTCGACCCGCCGGGCGAGGATAAGGACTACGTGCACCGCACCGGCCGGACCGGCCGGGCGGGGCGCAGCGGCAAGGCGATCACGCTGGTCCTCCCCGAGCAGCAGGCCGAGACGAGTCACGTCGCCCGCCGGCTTGGTCATCGCGCGCAGTTCGAGGAGGCAGGCCTGCAGTCGGCGCGAGCAAAGCTCATGTACACGAGCCGGCGCGGCCGGCGCTCCAAGTGGTAACCCGCTAGACCTTCGCTAGCCCTCGTGCTTTGCGGGAGGTGGCGGTCGCGCGCTTCTGGCCCGACAACTCCACCTTCCGCAGGCGCACGTTGCCGGGCGTGACCTCCACGCATTCGTCGTCGCCGAGGAACTCGAGGGACTGCTCCAAGGAGAGCAGGCGCGGGGGGATCAGCCGGACGAGCTCGTCGGCCGTTGACGAGCGCATGTTGGTGAGCTTCTTCTCCTTGGTCGCGTTGACGTCGAGATCTTCGGCGCGGGCGTTCTCGCCCACGACCATGCCCTCGTAGACCTCGGTGCCGGGGGCGATGAACAGCTGTCCGCGCTCCTGCAGATTGAGCAGCGCGAAGCCTGTCGCCGGGCCACGACGATCCGCAACCAGGCTGCCGGTCGGCCGCATGCGCAGCTCACCGTGCCAGGGCTCGTAGTCATGGAAGACGTGGTGCAGGATGCCCGTGCCGCGCGTCTCGGTCAGGAACTCCGTGCGGAAGCCGATCAAGCCCCTCGCAGGCACGAGATACTCCATCCGGACCCAGCCCGTGCCGTGATTGACCATGTGCTCGAGGCGGCCCTTCCGGAGTGCGAGCAGCTGTGTAATCACGCCCACGTAGTCCTCCGGCGCATCGATGGCGAGCCGTTCGATTGGCTCGTGAATTTTCCCGGCCACTTCTCGGGTGACGACCTGCGGCTTGCCCACGGTGAGCTCGAAGCCTTCCCGGCGCATCAGCTCGACGAGAACCGCGAGCTGCAACTCGCCCCGCCCTTGCACCTCCCACGCGTCCGGCCGCTCCGTAGGAAGCACGCGCAGTGAGACGTTCCCGACGAGTTCCTGCTCGAGTCGCGCAAGAACCATGCTGGCGGTGAGGCGGGTGCCGTCCTGGCCCGCGAGCGGCGAGGTGTTGACGCCGATCGTCATGGCGAGACTCGGCTCGTCCACTCCGATCACGGGCAGGGGCCGCGGATCGTCGGGATCGGCAAGCGTCTCGCCGATCGTGACCTCGGGAATGCCGGCGACCGCGATCAACTCACCCGGCCCCGCTTCCTCGGCCTCGACACGGTCGAGCGCCTCCGTCACGTAGAGCTCGGTGACCTTCACGCGCACGATCTCCCCGTCCGCGCGGCACCAGGCTACCTGCTGACCCTTGCGAATCGTTCCTTCGCGGATTCGGCAGAGCGCGAGCCGCCCCAGATACGGAGATGCGTCTAGGTTCGTGACGTGGGCCTGCAGTGGGTGTCCCTCCTCGTACGACGGCGCTGGAATGCGCTCCACCAAGACGTCGAAGAGCGGACCGAGGTCGTCCGCGAGGTCGTCGGTATCGAGGCCGGCGCGACCGGCTCGCGCGTTGGCGTAGACGATCGGGAACTCGATCTGGCTCTCATCGGCATCGAGATCGAGGAAGAGCTCGTACACCTCGTTCACGACGTCCTCGATGCGAGCGTCCGGCCGATCCACCTTGTTGACGACGAGGATCACCGGCAACCGCGACTCGAGCGCCTTGCGCAACACGAACCTCGTTTGCGGCAACGGCCCTTCGCTCGCGTCCACGAGCAGCAGGACTCCGTCGACCATTGTGAGTGCGCGCTCGACCTCGCCGCCGAAATCGGCGTGCCCTGGAGTGTCGACGATGTTGATCTTGATCCCGTCGCGCCTGACGGCAGTGTTCTTCGCCAGGATCGTGATCCCCTTTTCGCGTTCTAGGTCCATCGAGTCCATCACGCGATCGGCTACGTCCTGGTTCGCGCGAAAAGAACCTGACTGCCACAGCATCGCGTCGACGAGCGTGGTCTTGCCGTGATCGACGTGGGCGACGATCGCAATGTCCCGAATATCCTCGCGAAGCGCCATTCGAGGAGGGTAGCGGCGAAGGCCGCCGCCACTGTCGGTTTCGGCGCTATTCTGTGAGGTGACTTGGAGCGAGCATCTGCGCGCGTTCCTTTGAGGAAGGTGATCCCATGACGGCAGACGCTCGATCGGTGCAGCGTGTCGAAGGTGGTCGAATTAGCGGCGACATGCTGTGGTTCAACAACGAGAAGGGTCACGGCTTCATCGAGACAGCAGCTGGAGATCGTCTGCGTGTCGAGGGATCCGGTTTCAGGAACGGGCCGCCCGAGGGACGGTGCGCCGGCATGGCCGTCACGTTTCAGGTCACCGGTGAAGGCGAGGCGGCAAGAGCTCTCGACGTCGCCTTCCCGGAGGATGCCCCACCTCGGCGCGCGCGCATCCGCCGCAGCGCCGGACGCTGACTCGCACGCGTCCGGCTAGAGGCGCTTAGGGCAGGCGGGGCGACCAGAGCGCGGAGAGCAAACCGGCCGCAACAAGCAGGACCGCCGCGCCGGCGAGGAAGCCGTACGTGATCTCACCCTTGCCGGGCTTGCGTCCGAGACTGGAGCCGAGCCTCCTGTACGCCGATTGCAACGACTTCGCGCTCTGCGCGGCAAAGAACTCGCCTCCTGTGCGGTTCGCGATCGCCCTGAGTGTGTCGGGATCCGGCGGCACCGGCACCAGCTGGCCGCCGAATGGCGGATACCCGCCCCCGATGTCGAACTTCAGCGTGCCGCCCGGGGTGCCGAGCGCGACCGTGTACACCGGAATCCCGGCTTGCTTGGCGAGATCCGCGCCCTCGAGCGGCTCGAGCTCGCCCCGCGTCTGCGCGCCGTCCGAGAGGAACAGGATCGACACAAACCCGCGGGTTTGTGTATTCGGCGCAGCCGTGGTCGCCGAGGCGAGGTCGCCGGTCACCCCTGCAACGGCCTGCTGGCCGAGCTTGACCGCAGCGGCGAGCGCGTCGCCGATCGCCGTGCCGCCGAAGGAGGGGAACCACTCGATCGTGCCCAGGGCCTTCCGGACGAGATCGTGATTCGTCGTCGGTGGGTTGGCCACCGCGGGATCGCCGGCAAAGGCGATCAGGCCGACCTGAAGTCGATCGGGCACCCGATCGAGAAAAGTGCGGACAGCCGCGGCCGCGGCGCCGATCCGACTCGGCTTCACGTCCTTCGCCTGCATCGAGCGCGACACGTCGACTACGAGAATCACCGTGGCGCGATCCCGCGGAACGAGCGTCTTGTGCTGCGGACGTGCCATGCCGACACAGAGGGCGGCGAGAGCCAGGAGAAAGAGAGCAAGCGGGACGAACCGCCGCCGGTAGCGTTCGCCGACCACACTCGCCAGCACGTCGAGATTCGTGAACCTGATCGCGTAACGCATCCGGCGGCGCTCCGTGAGCGCATAGAGCCCAACCGCGAGTGGCACCGCGAGGAGCGTCAAGAGAAGCAGCGGACGTTCGAAAGTCACGAGCCACCCCCGCAGACCGCGCCTATCTGGACTACCGCGCGAACGCCTCGCACTGCTGCAGTGGAACGCACGCGCACTTCGACGCGTCGTCCCTGCGCGCTGCGCGTGGCGCTCACGCTCTGAATCAACGGCTGAGGAGGTGGCGACTTCGTATAGAACGCGAGCGCGTGCCAGGCCGAAAGCAAACGCTCACCTGCTGCGCACGCCTCAACGGCACGCACCACGCCGGGGCGCAGGCGCGCGGTGCGCACCCGACTGATCGTCGGTTCCCCTGGCGGGAATGCCCCGGGCCTTCTAAACGGCACCGGCCCTGAGCCGCCGCCCGACGCCGGCAGGCAACCGAGATGTGGCCGGAAGCTCGGTCCTCTCGGCGCTGTCCCGGTGTACGTCGCCCGGAACAACGCCGCGGTCGCAGTCGTCACGCCCGGGTTGACCGGACTTCCGAGCTTGCCGAGGAAGTCGACGTCGATCGCGCGGTCGGAGAGCTCCGCGTCCAGCCCGCCGATCACATAGCCGGGAGGGCACGAGAGCTGGAAGTCGACGCGCGGCCGTGGCGCCTTCAACGCACTGGGCACGACGACCCAGGGCCCAGCGACGCGCACGCACACCTGCAGGCCACGGCACTCGTTGGTCGCCGCTGCAGGCGATGCGCCAATTCCGGCTGCTGCGGCCAGGATCGCGGCTGCCAGGACGAGCCTCTTCACGGCACCCTCCGGAACCACAGCGCCGAGAGCGCGCCGCCGAACAGCAGGAAGGCGGCGGAGCCTCCCGCGAAGAGATCGGTGATCTCGCGCGACTGGCGGCGGTGACCGAGACGGGAACCGAGCTTTTCGTAGATCTGGCGTAGACGTTCTGCATCCGGCGCCGTGAAGAACTGTCCGCCTGTGACCCGAGCGACGAGACGCAGGGTCTCCGGGCTCGGCGGGACCCGCAGCTGCGCCGTGAAGCCGCCGGCCAGCGGGACGTTCACGACACCGTCCGGGGTGCCGACGAGGACCGTGTAGACCGGGATGTGCAGTGACCTCGCGGCCGCGGCTGCGGTTGCGGGGGTCGTGCGACCGCTCATCTGGGCCCCGTCGGAGATGACGAGCATCGCGGTCGGGGGAATCTTTCCGTCGCTAGTCCGCTCTGCGTGCGCGAGGCGGTTTCCGAGCGCCACCGCGTCGCCGAGCGCAGTTCCCTGTCCGGATCTGAGTGACTTGAGAGAACTACGTACCAGCTCTCGCTCCTCCGTCGGCGGAACCGCGACGTACGCGCGGCCGGTGAATCCGATCACGCCGACACGGAACTTCTTCGGCATCCTGTCGACGAAAGCTTGCGCGGCGCGCTGCGCGGCGATCAGCCTCGACGGCCGAACATCCTGCGAGCTCATCGACAGCGACGAGTCGATCGCGATCAGCACCGTCGCCTCCTCGCGCTGGACACTGACGCTCGCGTGCGGCCGAGCGACGCCGACGATCATGGCGGCCAGCGCCGCGATGAAGAGCGCAAGCGGCAGATGTCTACGCCAGCCCGGCGCCGCCTCGACGAGGTTCGGCAGCAGAGCCGGTGTCGTGAAAAGTGTCGCGTAGCTCTGCCGGCGCCGCTCGCGCATGACGTGCAGGCCCACTAGCACCGGTACGAGCACGAGACCGATGAGTGCCAAGGGAGATTCAAAGCTCATCGGCGGGGGCCTCGGCGTAGGAAGGCCGCGAATGGCCTCAGCCAGTCGCCGGCGGTCGTCAGCACCACGTGACCCGCACCAGCGGATGCGAGCGCACGGGCCAACTCGACGCGCTCTGCCGCGGCCGCCACCGCAAAGCGTGCGCGCAGCCGCTCGCTGCGCGTGTCGGCGCGGAGCTGCCTCCCGGTCTCCGGGTCGACGAGCCAGAGGACGCCCGCGTTCGGAAGCTCTTGCTCGCGAGGATCGCGGATCTCGACCGCGACTACGTCGTGCCTGCCGGCGAGCTCCAGGAGTGGGCGCCGCCAGTCGAGCGGCCCGCGAAAGTCGCTCACCACGATCACCGCCGAGCGTTGCCGTGCGAGCGCGGCGGTGCGGTGCAGCGCCTCACCGAGCGACGACGCGCCGGCGTTCTCGGCATCCGAGTCCCGCAACGCCGACAGGAGACCGAGCAGCCCGACGCGCCCCTGCCTGGGCGGAAGCGTTCGCGGCTGGTCGCCGCCGAACGTCGAGAGGCCCAGCCGGTTGCCCCGCCTCGTCGCCACATGGCCGACTGCAATCGCGACACCCTCGGCGACGTCGGCCTTCCGACGGTCAGCCGTGCCGAAGTGCATCGATGCGGACGCGTCCAGGACGAGCCACGTGACGAGCACGCGCTCCGCGAGATGCACGCGAACGTGCGGCACGTTCGTACGCGCGGTGACGTTCCAGTCGATCCTGCGCACGTCGTCGTCCCCGGGAACGTAGGGACGCACCTGAGCAAGCTCGGTCCCGTCGCCGAGGAGCGTCGACCGATAGTCCCCCGCGAGCAGGCCTTCCATCCTGCGCCCGATGCTGACGTCGAGCGCGCGCAGCAGCGCGTCCGGAAGCAGCCCCGGCCCCGGCCGCGCAGGTGTCGGCTCGGAGTGGAGCGCGCGGCTCATCGGCCGGCCTTTGGCCGATGAGCGGTGGAAGGGGCGTCAGGGGAAACCGGGAGGTTTCCCCGCTCTTTCTCCTCAGCGTTCGCGGCGGCGGTCGCAATGCTGCGGGCGCTGAGGCGATCCCT
>JALYST010000236.1 GCA_030854665.1 Actinomycetota bacterium | reverse complement strand
CCGAGGGCGAGACGTTCGGCGAGCTGTTCTCCAGCGACGATGCCAAGGAAGGCCTGACCGCCTTCGTCGAGAAGCGTCAGCCGAAGTTCGTCGGCCGCTAGCCGAGCTGGATCAGCGCCGAGCTGAGCACACCGTCGTCGCCGCGCTCCGCCTTGAGGGTCGCGGGGGCGGGCTGCGTCCACACGACGACCCTTTCGCCCTTCTCCGCGAGCGTGACGTTCGCGACCGCGCGGAACGTCCCGGTCGGGCTCAGGCTCTGCACCACGGTCGCCTCGGGGACCGTCAAGGCGATCGTCCGGTTCAGCTTCGTCAGCGTCAGCCCTGAGGGCCACGCTTGCGACGTCGACACGTTCACGACGATGCGGTCGATCGTCGCGGAGACGACCGTCCCGGTCAGCGTCAGCGCGAACGGCGTGGCCGCTTTGGCCGTGAACAGGAGCTTGTACGCCTTCTGCAGATACGGATACGGGCTGACGGCCTTGCCGCCGCCCGGATGAACTTCGAAGTGCAGGTGCGAATTGCCGCCGTTCGCATCCCCCGAGTCGCCGGCGTACGCGATCTGCTGACCGGCCGCCACCTTGGCGCCGTCCTTCACCGTGTACGCGGTCCCCTTCACGCACTTGCCGCGGTTGTCGTTCCGCATCGTCAGGTCGTTGTTCAGGTGGATGTAGAGGTACGTCGTGCCGCTCTCGCCGTAGAGGTAGAGCATGCAGCCGGCTGCGCCTGACGTCGTCCAGTACTTCACCTTCCCTGCCTCCGCCGCGACAGCAGGTGACTTCTTGGCAGCCATGAGGTCGTTCCCCTGATGCGACCCGCCTCCCCGCGGCGCGCCGAAGTCGTCGATGTACTGCACCTTCCCGACGACGGGGAAGATGACGTGCTCCGGAACCTTGTTGGCGGCCAAGGCCACAGCGGCGCCGACGGCTAGGCCAATCGTCGCGGCGAGGAACAGAACCCCTCGGGCTGTCGTCCGGTGGCGTCTCATAAGAGGACGGGCGCTCCGGTTCGCGCTCGAAGGCTGAGACGGTAGCAGGCGCCTCGGCCCAAGTCAGCCTCAGTAGAGTCCTGCCTCCAATGAAGATCGCCGTCTGCGTGAAGCAGGTTCCGGAGGGAAACAGCCGGATCGACCCAGGAACCAAGCGGCTCGACCGCTCCGGTGAGGGTGCCCTGAACGCCTTCGACGCCAATGCCGTCGAGGAGGCCCTCCGTCTGAAGGACGCGACCGGCGAGGGCGAGGTCGTCCTGGTCTCCATGGGGCCGGCGAAGGCCCAGGATGCGCTGCGCAAAGCCCTCGCGATGGGGGCGGACCGTGCTGTCCTCGTCAGCGACGAGACCGCTGCAGGATCGGATCTTGTCGCGACGAGCTACGCGCTGGCGAAGGCGCTCGAGCGCGAAGGCGTCGACCTGATCCTGTTCGGGCAGCAGGCCGGTGACTCGGACGGTGCCGTCTTGTGGGCGGCGGTCGCAGACCGGCTAGGTCTTCCGGTCGTATCGCAGGCCGCTGAGGTCACGCACGCGGACGGGAAGCTCACCGTCAAACGTCAGACGGAGTTCGGTTACGACGTGATCGAAGCACCGCTTCCCGCAGTGGTCGCCGTGTCGGATGCGATCAACGAGCCGCGGTATCCGTCGCTCAAGGGGATCATGGGCGCGAAGTCAAAGCCGCAGGAAACCGTGTCGCTCTCCGATCTCGGTGTCGAGGGAGATCGCGCCGGCGAGCAAGGCTCGCGCACCGAGGTGTACGCGTTGAACGATCCACCCGCCCGCGCCGACTCGAAGAAGATCGAGGACGACGGCAATGCAGCGCAGGCGATCCTCGATTTCCTGGCGGAGAAACGTCTCGTATGAGCACATTGGTGTTCCTCGAGCATCACGGCGACGAGTTGCTGAAGGGGTCGCTAGGCGTGCTCTCCAAGGCGGCGACGCTCGGCGACGCTGAAGTCGCAGGCGTCGTCATCGGCTCGGGTGTGCGCGCACTCGCCGGCGAAGCCGGGAAGTTCGGCGCCGCAAAGGTCTACGTCGCGGACGACCCGCAGCTCGAAGCGCCCCTCCCGCAGCCTCGGGTCGACGTCCTCGCGCAGCTGATCCGGGACAAAGGCATCGACACGGTGCTGTTCGGCAACTCGGTGCTCGCCGCAGATGTCGCCGCAGGGCTGGCGGCGCGACTCGACGCCGGCCTCAACTGGGACCTCGCCGACCTCGTGCAGCAGGAGGGAAAGCTCGTCGGCAAGCGCCCCGCGTTGCAGGATTCCGTCTTCGTGGACGTCGGCTGGAGGTCCGAACCGCGGATCGCGCTCTTCCGCTCCGGGTCGTTCGACCCCAACGAAACTGGCGGCTCCGCGGAAGTCGAGGATGCACCGGTCGCGCTCGAAGACTTCTCGACGTCTGCGCGGATGGTCGACCAGGCGCACGAGGAGAGCGAGGGCCCGTCGATAGAAGACGCACCCGTCATCGTCGCCGGTGGCCGCGGTCTCGGCGGCCCGGAGAACTTCACGCTCGTCGAAGAGCTCGCAAAGGCGCTAGGGGGTGCGGTCGGCGCGACGCGCGCGGTCGTCGACGCCGGCTGGTACCCGTATGCGACACAGGTCGGCCAGACCGGCAAGACGGTGTCGCCGAAGCTCTACATCGCGTGCGGCATCTCCGGCGCGATCCAGCACAAGGTCGGCATGCAGAGCTCGGGGGTGATCGTCGC
>JALYST010000127.1 GCA_030854665.1 Actinomycetota bacterium | reverse complement strand
CGACCGTCCAGGAGTCCGACCTCGTCGCAACGTACGAGCGGCAGGAGCAGATCGGTTACCGCTCGGAGTTGATCGTCGGTGCGGCGAAGGTCGACGCCCACATGAAGCGGCTCTTCCCGGACTGGCGGGCGCAAGGGGTCACCGTCTGCCTGCACGAGCATCAGGGAGGCTTCGCGTTCAACATGGAGTCGGTACGCGGCCTCGCGGCGAAGTGCGAAGCGGAAGACGTCGCCATTCTCTCCGGCGTCGAGGTCGAAGATCTCGAATTCGAGGCTGACGACGTCGTTACTGCCGTCCGCACGACCAAAGGCCGCATCGGCGTGGGTGAGCAACTCGTCCTGGCTCCCGGCCCGTGGGCGAAGCAGTTTTGGGCGATGCTGGGGCTCCCGATGCAGATCGACATCCGCACGCCGTCGGGCGAAGTCGTCAGGGACCGGCCGATGTGGACGTACTGGAACCTCCAGGAAGGGGAGGTCGGCGTCGACCCACTCGTGTTCGCGACCGCCGGCGGGACTGCGCCGCCCGTCATCCACCTCGACACCGACGCCCCGCTCTACACGGACGACGGAAAGCTCGTCACCGACGAGCTCTGGGGGATCTACTTCAAGCGAGACCGTCACGGCGTGCAAGGTGGCGCGTCGCCGTTGGTGGTCGAAGACGACATCGATCTCGATCCGTACCCGCAGACGACGAACGTCGACCCCGAGTTCCCGGACATGTGGTGCGCCGGTCTCTCGCACGCGATGAGTCGCTTCTCAGGGTGCCGCGCCGTCTACAGGAACGCGCGCTCCGGAGGTGTCGGCGCGTTCACCGCCGACAACTTCCCCGTCTTCGACTACCTGAAGCCGAACGTCTACGCGATTCTCGACTCGAACCACGGGTACAAGATGATCGGCGTCGGCCGCGAGGTTGCGAAGGCCGTGGTCGGAGAGCACTCGAGCCTGCTCTACCCGTTCCGTTTCGAGCGCTTCGCCACGGGCGACTTGCACCCGGTCTCGCATTCGCCCTACCCCTGGTCGTAGCTGGGCCAGGGACCGGCTCGACTAGCTCGTGCGCGCTCAGACGCCGCGAGGAGAGGTATCGTCGAGCGTGAGGCGCATCAAGTCGCGGATCGAGACGATCCCGACGACCCGGTCGCCGTCGACGACCGGCAGGTGCCGGAAGCCGCCGTGGATCATCAACGCCGCCGCGTGATCTGTCGTCTCCGTGGGCTCGAGGACCTCGGGGTCACGCGTCATCCAATCCTGGACGCTGCTCGCCTTGTCGTGACCGGAGGCGACGGCCCTCAGAATGTCGCGTTCGGTGAGGATCCCCACGAGGCGCTCCCCGTCGAGAACGACCGCTGCGCCGACGCCTCGGTCAACCATCCGTTCCGCCACTTCGCGAAGCGGCATCTCGCGCTCGACCGCGAGGAGACCTCGGCTCATGACATCGGCGAGTGCGTACATGCGGAGATGCTACCGCCCTGCACCAGCGACTTCCGCCGGCTCGTCAGAGCCGGCGTGCGAGGCCGAGGCCGATGCCCGTAACGATGAACAACTCGCGGTGATCCCGGCGGCGATCGCCAAGAGCAGTGGGCGGTCGAACGACGCCGTGGGGAAGGTCGCGAAGACGAGCACCGACGTGACCGTGGAGAAGTACGTGAGCCACAGGCCGCGGCTAAGAAGATCCGACCCCAACCGCTGGCCGATCAGGCCGGTCAGCAAGAACAGTGCGAGGAGTGGCCCGTCCGGCCGCACGGTCTCAGGCTAACGCGCGAGGATGGGATTGACGAAACTGCCGGGCATCATCACCTAGGAAGCGGGAAAGGCAAGACCTCTGAAGGGTCAACCGCAAAAGGAGCCACCCCCTGGCAAGAAGCAGCCGACGAGCGTCGCGGTCGTCTGGGTCGGCGCGATCGGCGTCCTCGGCGCGAGTGCGCTTGCTGCGATCGCGCTGACCCACTCGCACTCCGCTAGTACCAATGTGCCGACGGTTCCGCCACCTGTGGTGAACGTCCGGGCGCTGCCGGGGCTGCAAGCAGGGCCGCCGCCGTGGCCGGCCGAGATCGGACATCTACGCGCGCGGCTCCAGGCGCTCGGGCTTCAGGCCCGGGCCGGAACAACTCTCCACATCCATCAGCACATCGACGTCTTCTTCAACGGCAAGCGTGTGATCGTCCCCGCCGGCATAGGCATCGGAGAACGGTTCATCTCGCCGCTCCACACCCACGACGCGAGCGGTGTCATTCACGTCGAGTCGCCGACAGTTCGCAGTTTTTCGCTCGCCGAGTTTTTCGCCGTTTGGGGTGTCCGCTTGACGAAAACGTGTCTTGCTGACGAGTGCGGCGACGGCAAGCTCCTCCTCTTCGTCAACGGCAAGCCCGCGGCGGATCCGAACCGAGTCGTCTTGACTCAGCATCAGGAGATTGCAGTTGCCTTCGGGCCGCCGCCGAAGCCGGTTCCGTCGAGCTACCGGTTCTAGACGCTCATCCGTCGGTACAGCTCATCGGCTTTCGCAGCCATGATGAAGTCGTTGCGATGCAGGCCTTTGATCTTGTGCGTCCACCACGTAGCCGTCGTGCGGCCCCATTCCGTGAGCAGCGTGGGGTGATGACCGTCTTCCTCGGCGATCTCGCCGAGCGCGTTCGTGAACGTCAACGCCTCTGCAAAATCGTCGAAACGAAAGACGCGCCTCAACTGTTTGATTCCTTCTTGCTCCACGATCTCCCACTCCGAGACCTGGGGATGAAGCTCGGCGATCTCGGCCTCGGTCAGGGTCGGTGCGTTGCTGCGGCATGCGACGCACTTCATCTCTCCTAGTGCCTCCATCCGCCTATCTTCATCGAGCCGGCTGCAACTCGGCAAACGAGCCGACCCCGTAGCTGCACATTTGAAGAGCGCCATACCTTGTGCCGAGCGGGGAGAAGGGATTCAATTCGTACGTGGTTCGGCCACCTCTGGTCGTCTCAGCACTCGGCGCCGCGGTTCGGAACGAGAACATCCGCCGAGTCGAAATAGCCTGGGGCGCTGCGATCTCAGCTGAGTGGGCGCACTTCGTCGCCCTGGGCGTCTTCGCCTACGAGCAGGGTGGTACCACTGCAGTCGGGATCGCCGGGATGGTTCGCCTCCTGCCGGGTGCAGTGGTTGCCCCATTCGCCGCTTCGCTAGGCGACCGTTTCCGTCGTGAGCGCTTCCTCTTCGCAATGACCTTCGTTGGGTCAATCGCTCTTGCCGCGTCGGCTGCAGCGGCGTGGATGCACAGCCGAACGCTCGTGTTCGTCTTCGCCGCCGTTGTCGGTCTGTCCGCCACGCTCATCAGGCCCGCGTTGCAGGCATTGCTGCCGTCACTGGCACGCACACCAGAAGAGCTGATCGCATCGAACTGCGCCACATCCACGATCGAGAGCGTCGGGACGCTCATCGGCCCGCTGTGCGCAGGCGTGCTCGTCGCTCTCGGCAACGTCGGGCTCGTCTTCGCCCTTGGCGCGGGGGTTCTCCTGGCGGGTGCCGCACTGCTCGCGCGCGTGAGCGTCGAGAGTCGCATCGAGCTCACTACGGGAAACGACCGAGCGAGCATGCGGCGCATGATCATGGGCGGTTTCAAGACAGTCGCGCAAGCGCCCAAAGCTCGATTGCTGGTCGGGCTCACCGTCGCGCAGACCTTCGTGCGTGGCTGTCTGAACGTGCTGATCGTCGTCGTGGTGTTCCGTGTCCTCCACGGGAGCGGAGCCGACGTCGGTTACCTGACCGCGGCAATCGGCGTCGGAGGCCTGCTCGGAGCGATTGGAGCGACGGCGCTCGGCGGGAGGCGGCTTGCCGTACCTTTCGGACTGTCGCTCGTCGCCTGGGGTATCCCGATCACGCTTATTGCGCCTCGGCCCGACTTCGCGGCGACGATCGTCCTGCTGGCGATCGTCGGGGCTGCAAACAGCGTCGAGGACGTCGCAGTGTTCACGCTGCTCCAACGCATCATCCCCAACGAGATGCTCACGCGCGTCCTTGGCCTCGTCTGGGGACTCGCAATGGGTGGCGTGGCGCTCGGCTCGCTTGCGGCGCCGGCTGTCGTCCGAGCAATCGGGCCGCGTTCGGCGTTCGTTCTCGTCGGAGCGATCCTGCCCCTCCTGACGCTCCTCACGTATCGGCGACTCGTCGAGATAGACCGAACGGTCATGCCGACCGTCGAGCTCGACCTTATTGATCGCGTGCCGATGTTCGCACCGCTTTCGATCGCGACGAAGGAACGCGTTGCCTCGAGGCTCGTTCCAATCTCGGTATCAGCCGGCGAGCTCGTCATCCGTGCAGGCGACGACGGCGACCGCTTCTACATCGTCGGTGACGGCGAGCTCGACATCGACGCAGGTGGCCAACATTCGACAGTGCATGAGGCGGACTATTTCGGCGAGATCGCGCTGCTCCGGAATGTCCCGCGAACTGCGACCGTGAAGGCGGCGGTCGACTCGCAGCTGTATGCCCTACGACGCGAGGATTTCCTGGCCGCGGTCACCGGGCATGCCGCCGCTCACGCCGCCGGCGAGGCAGTCGCGGACGCACGACTCGCGGGATCGGGGGCGTAAGCATCGTTCATGAGGGATGATGGGAGCGGCGATGATCTATCGAAGCTGAGCCGGATGCGCCACGAGCTTCCCGCGCTCCGAACCGGGTCCGTCGAGAGAGTGGCCGCGAACGACGCTGCCGGGATCTACGCGTTCGCGAGAGCGGGCGGCGGCGTGAAGCCGGTGATCGTCGCGCTGAACAAGAGCGCCTCGACTCGGGACGTCGTTTTGCGCATAGGTCGTTTCTACGCCGACGGGATCTCCGTAGAGGATCGCGTCGGCGCCGCGACGAGCACCGTCACTGGAGGCACCGTCCGGGTCTCTCTCGCTGCACGTTCGGGGGCCGTTCTCGTAGGACGCTAGTCGTGGGTCTTCTCGCGGTACCGCAGCCGTACGACTTCGAGCGCTCGCTCGACCGCTTCACTTTCTGGGGCGTCGATCGTGCAAACGTCTGGCACGACGGTGGCCTGCACCGCGTCGTGGGCGGACGCGAAGTCCGGATCATGCCGGCCGAGGGCGGCGTAAACGTCGAGCCCTTCGACGAGCAGATCGAGACGGTTGTGCGCAAGCTCCTCGGGCTCGAGCTCGACTTGCCTCCGTTCCAGGCGTTTGCGCAGGGTGATCCCGTCCTTGCCCACGCCGTGCGTCTCATGCCGGGCTTCCGTCCGCCCCTCGCGCCCGACCCGTTCGAGGCGCTCGTGTCGTCGATCACGGCGCAGCAGGTCTCGCTGCACTCCGCATTCGCCGTGCGGAGCCGCTTCATCGACAGGTTCGGCGTTCCCGCCGAGCACGCCGCCGCGTTCCCGACCCGCAAACGCGTCGCGTCGGCGACGGAGGAAGAGCTGACGGTGTTGGGCTTCTCCCGGCGAAAGGCCGAGTACGTGCTGGGCATCGCACGGGCGGACCTCGACTTCGACGAGCTGAGGACACTCCCCGATGACGAGGTCAAGGCACGGCTCACGGCGTTTCGCGGGCTCGGCGAGTGGAGCGCGGACTGGTTCCTCGCGCGACACCTCGCGCGGCCCGAGGCCTGGCCTGCCGGCGACCTCGGCCTACGTAAGGCGGTGCTCACGTTCTACCCTGAGGTGACGGACATTCGTGCTGCGGGCGTCCGCTTCCATCCCTTCCAGAATCTCAGCGCCCACTACCTGCTCGCAGCCCTGCGCTACCAATGACTATCCGCCGCGCCACGAAGGACGACCAGAAGCTCATTCGCGAGCTGTGGGTCGAGTTCGAGGCCGAGCTCCCTGGGCCCGACTACCTGCGGGAGAGCTGGGAAGACGCCTGGTCCGACCTTGCCCAGACCGTGCGCAACGGCGTCGGCCTCATCGCTGAGGAGGACGGCCGCGCGGTCGGCTTCGTCTTCTGCGTCCTTGGCGACCGCGGGCGGAAGACCGCCCACGTCACCGACATCTACGTGCGTCCCGATTCGCGCAACAAGGGCATCGGGCGGGCGCTGCTCGCAGGGATCCTCGAGCCTGCCCGCTCCGCGGGCCTTGAGCATGCCAGTCTCGAGGTGCTGATCAAAAACAGCGATGCCCGTCGGTTGTACGAGCGTCTCGGTTTTACTCCCATGGACGTCTTCATGGTGGCGCCGCTCGGGGCGCTCGCCGATCAGCTTGCGAGCGACGAACGTCCGGCCTCCGCCGGCTCGTTGCACGTCCAGACCGATGACGAGACCGGCGTCGAGCGTGCGGTGCAGCAGTTCCTCCCCCGGCTTGGGCGTTCGGCGCATACCGAAGTCACGCCGACGCGCAATGGTTGGGTGACGGTCGTCGACGAGCTTTGTGACCACGATCGCAGCGCCCAGCGCCGTCTTGGTGCGGAGCTGTCGGACCGGATGGGCGTGCCGGCGGTGGCGCTTGCGCTCGAAGAGGAGTCAGTCGTGCGCTACCTACTGTTCGAGCGTGGTCGCATGGTGGACGAGTATCTCTCGGTGCCGACGTACTACGGCGAGCTGAGCACGGCCGACGAGCTGTCCTTGTCGGCCAACCCGACGCTTGCCGCAAGGCTGACCGGCGCCGACCCCGCGCGCGTTCGTGCGGTCGCACGCATCGCCTCTTCGCCGTCCGAGCTCCCTCCTGCGCGCGAGCTGCTGAGCAAGATCGCCGACGTGCTCGGGCTCGAGGCTAGGATCGACCGGTGATCACGCTCTATGACGCCGACCGCTGTCCGTACTGCGCGCGTGTCCGGATTGCTCTCGCCGAGAAGGGAATCGAGTACGAAACCGTCGAGATCGATCTTGACGATCGCCCCGCCTGGATCTACGAGAAGAACCCGCTCGGGCGCGTGCCCGTCTTGGAAGAGGACACTTTCGTGCTCGCCGAGTCTGCCGTCATCGACGAGTACCTCGACGACCGTTATCCCGATCCGCCCCTGTGGCCGGCCGATCCCGCCGACCGCGCGCTCGGGCGCCTGCGGGTTTTCCGCTTCGACACGCTCTCGAAGCCGTACTACGCGCTGCGGCGCGGTGAGGACGGCGCCCGCGAGCGGCTGGAATCTGTGTTGGCGGAGCTCGATGCGTTGCTACAGGCGCAGCCGTTCTTGAGCGGACGGGAGTTCGGCCTCGCGGACATCGCGTATGTCCCGTGGATCCTGCGTGCCCGCGACCGCATGGACGTCGACCTCAGCCGGTTCGAGGGATTGTCGGAGTGGGTGGGTCGTCTCGAGCAACGACCATCGGTCGCGGCCGAGCTCGACGTGGTCGCCTCGTTGTGAAAGTTCTGCTTCTGCATGCGTTTCCGCTCGACAAGCAGATGTGGGAGCCTCAGCGTGCGGCGCTTACCGGGCACGAGGTGATAGCGCCGCGGCTGTACGGCCGTGGGCGGACGATGGACGAGTGGGCCGATTCGATTGCCGGCGAGACAAAGGGCGACCTCGCAGTCGTCGGAGCGTCGATGGGCGGTTACTGTGCCCTGGCCCTTGCGCGGAGGGCGCCCGAGCGTGTGCGCGGTTTGCTGCTCGTCGGCGCGCGTCCTGACGCCGACACGGAGGAACGACGCGCCGGCCGGGCGGACACGATCGAGTTGATCCACAACGAAGGGTTGGAAGCCCTTTGGCGGATGATGCTGCCGAAGCTTTTTCACGACGAGAGCGCGGCGAATGAGCAACTGGTCTACCGGGACGCCGAAGCACTCGTCAACGCGCTCGGGGCGGTTCGCGACCGAGAAGACTCGACCGAGGTCGTGCGCTCGTTCTCCGGGCCGGTCCAGTTCGTCGTCGGCGAGTTCGACCCATACGTCTCCGCGGAAGAGCTGAGCGAGTTCGACGTCCGCGAATTGCGGGGCGTGGGTCACCTCGTGAACCTCGAGCGGCCAGACGAGTTCAATGTGATCCTGCGCGAATTCGTCGGCAGTGTCTGAGCTTCCGTCTGTCGTCGACGTCGCGTGGCTGGAGAACGAGCTCGGCGCAGACGACCTGTTCCTCGGGGACGTGCGCGGGCCGAACGCACATGCGCGAGGACACATTCCCGGTTCGAGGCCGCTCGTTCTCGGGTCGCCGCCGCCGATGAGCGATCACGAGATGCTCGCAGCGCTCGCGTCGGAGGTCGGCTTGCGCCTGCGCCGACACGGCGTCACCGGCGAGGAGCGGCTCGTACTCTACGACCGTGGCGACGGCATGGGTGCGATGCCGGCCGCGCAGATGGCGGAGCTTGCAGGGCATCCGCGTGTGGCCATTCTCCTCGGAGGGGTTGCTGCGTGGTCCGGCGAGTTGCAGCTCGGGCAGGTGGAGCTACATCCGGTGAAGACGACCTTCGAGCCGCGCTTCGACGCGATCCCGACGCGCGACGAACTCGTGGGCAGGCTCGAGGACTTGGCGCTGATGATCCTCGACGTTCGTTCGGAAGAGGAGTTCAAGGGCAAGCACGGCTATCCGTGCGATCCGCGGCAGGGTCGCATTCCGGGCGCACGCCACGTTCCCGTGCACGAGCTTTTCGTCGGCCCGGGCGAGCCCCTTGCACCGGATCAGATCAGAGCTCGACTCGGCGATCCGGCAGAAATCGTCGCGTACTGCCACTCCGGATCGCGATCCGCGCTGGCGACGCTTGCGTTGCGCGTGGCGGGGTACCGCGCGCGCAACTACGCAGGCTCGTGGCACGAGTGGTCGCGCCACGACGACCTGCCGCTCGAGCGAGGCTGACCGCGACACGTCCCGTTGCGCCACGGCCTGGTGTCGGACACCGTGACGTCAATGTGACGGCCCCGACCGAGCTGACGTCACGAAGCGCGCAGCCGGGCCGCGCTCGGTCACGTCGAGACGTGGTTCCCGCAGGCACGGCCTGGTGTCGGACACTCGGCCGTGTCCTGGAAGTGCGTGTTTAGGCCGGAGCGCCGACTCGCTCGGCGGCGTCGACGAAGGCGTCGCAGAGATCACGGCCGAGCCCGTTCCACGCTTCGATCCGTTCCCGCGTTTCCGCGAGTAGAGCCTGGGCGTCGACCGGCAACTCCTCCTCCTCGTCGACCCAGCTCTGCACCTGCTGGAGCGTCACCTCGGGGTGGAACTGGACGCCCCACGCGTTGTCGCCGAGCCGGAAGGCCTGCGTGCACACGCGGTTGCGCGCCAGCTCGACCGCGCCCGCCGGCACAGCGTGGGCGTAGTAGTGCCACTGGAACGCGTTGAAGGTCCGCGGCAGGCGGCCGAGGAGTGGGTCGTCCGCGCCCGCATCGGTGAGCTCCACCTCGAACCAACCGACCTCGGCCTTATCCACCGGATACACCGGGGCATGCGCCGCTTTCGCGAGCAACTGCGCGCCGAGGCAGATTCCGAGGACGGGCGTGTGCGCATCGAGCAGCCGCTGCAGGAAGAGGTTCTCCTCCCGTAGCCAGGGGTGGTGCTGATCCTGATCGGCGTGCATCGCACCGCCGAAGACGAGCACGGCGCCGTACGCGTCGAGTGGCCGCGGCAGCGGCGTCCCCCAGGCAAGGCTCCATTCCTCGAGCGCATGCCCGCGCGCGCGGACGCCGTCGCCGAACACGCCCGAGCGCACGCTCTCCCCGTGGATGACTGCCAGGACCTGCATTAGCCCGGCGCGCTGACGGGAACCTTCTCCGCCTGCAGCAAACGCTGTAGCTCCTTCGCGTTCGCGGCGGCCTGCGCCATGCGCCCGCCGCGGCCGTCCGGGCTCGTGGCGTTGTTGTTGAAGAACGCGTAGGCCTGCTCGGCCTGCTCCGAGAGCTCGCGCAGGGGCCGAACCCATTCACGCAGCTCCTCGTCGGAGTAGAGGTAGTCGAATCGCTCGGCGGCGCTGCCGCCGCGCTTGTTCCACGTCGCCGCGTTGCGTCCGTGAAAGCGGATGTAAGCGGTCGGGCTCGTGAGCGCCGGGACGGTTGGGATGAGATTCTTGGCACCGTCGATTCGAGGTGCATCGACGATCACGTTGGCGGCGCCGAGTTCTTCCAGGAACCGCAACGTGTCATGGCGGTGATCCTCGTCCAGCCAGCTCGAGTGCCGAAACTCAACGAGCATCTCGTCGTCTTTGAGTTGCGCGTGCGCCCACTGCAGGTACTCGAGTGACTGGTCCTTGCAGACCACGTAGGAGGGAAACTGAAAGAGGATCCCGCCGAGCTTGCCGCTCGAGCGCAGCGGCTCGAGCGCAGCGAGGAACCTGCGAAAGACCTCGCCACGAAACTCGCGGGACGGCCGCTCGATTCGTCCCCGCTCGTCCGTCGGCGCTTCGTCACGCAGGTCCGGCGGCAGCGACTCGAGCTTGACGGGATGACGCGTCATCAAACCGAAAGCCTTGACGTGCATCACGAATCCTTCCGGGGTGCGCTCCGCCCAGCGCTCGACCATCTCTTCGCCCGGCAGGCGGTAATAGGTCGAGTCGACCTCGACCGTGTCGAAGTGCTCGGCGTAGTACGGCAGGCGGTCTCCGGCCTTCACGCCCGGCGGATACCAGTGCTTCGAGAGCGCGTCGTCGGCCCAGGAACAGGTGCCGATCCGGATCTCCGCCACCGTGCCAGCATACGAGACGGGGCCAAGCGGGCCCCGTCTCGTTACGTGTCATGCGGGATTCCCGCCTAGAGGCGGATTGTGATCTTGGCGCTCACCGCGGTGAACGGCGACGCCGTCGCGCTGACGCAGCCGCCCGGGACGCCGGGCGTCGGCGACGCACAACCGCTCGGCGTGATGTCGCGTTCCGGGACCGTCACGCGCGCCTGGAACGTCGACGTCGTCTTCTTGCCGGTCTTCTTCAGCACGATGCTGTAGCCGCCCGACGCGTTCGTCCGCGCCGTGAACCCGGCCGACTTGCCGTTGACCAGGAGGCTGACCCTCGCGCTTGCGACGGTGGCGCCTGCCTGCGTCACCTTGCCGCTGAACTTGACGAGCCGCTTTCCCGCGTTGACCTTCTTCCCGAGCGAGATCGCACCGTCCGCTACGAAGGCGCGCGTCTCCACGGTTCCGGCCGCGTTGGGCGTGCCCCCCGCCCACGGCGTCGTGGTCGCCTTCCAGCTGCTCTGCCCCGCGGGGACGGTGAAGACGTTGTCCACCGTGAAGGTCGCGTCGAGGAGCCGCGCGCCGTTCGGCGAGCGGCCCGGCGTCCCAATTGGAACGTCGTCCGGCGCGAGGCACACGACGAGCTTGTACGCACCGAGCGCCGTGTCCGTACCTGTCGTTTGGTCGACATGCAAAGGCAGGGTGATGCTCTGCCCGGCGACCGAAAGAGCGAGGTTCCACACGGCGAGGTGGGGGACCGGGTCGCACGCGGGTGCGCTTGAACTCGCGGCGACGACGACGTCACCGGAAAGCGGTAGCGGAATGTTCGCGTCGCGCGAGAAGACGGTGCCGGTCGTAGACCCGATCTTCGTCCCTGCCGCCGCTGACGTGTTGATCGAGTAGCCGCTCGGAACGTAGATGGAGATTTTGAGCGGCTGCGGGTCGGACTGAGCTTGCGACACCTTGATCGTGAGCGACGTCGTGCTCTGCTTGACGCTCAGCTTCTGGGTCGCGAGCGCGTTCCCCGCGAGTGCCAGCGCTGCGGTGCCCGCGAGAGCGAGCACGGCCAGCCTGAGGATTGTTTTCATACCCCTTCCTTTCCTACTTCGAAATGAGAAAAGCCCTTCCATTAGACGCGCGATTCCCCCAAGAGTTGTGCTTAATCCCTTGCGTTGACGAGCTTTCCGAAGAACTGCCAGTGATCCCCCTTGTAACGGGCCAGCTTGACCCGGTCGATCGGGAAGTAGTCGCTGGGCGAGGTCTTGATCCGCAGGCCTGGCAGCAGGAACGGATTCGTCTCGTCGAGGTGAGTCGCGGCCTTCAGGACGCCCGCCCGGGTCGGGTTACGCCCGGCCTTCTTCAAGGTGTCCACCATCGTGTACGCGACCGCCATGCCGTAGTAGTTGAACACGTCCTCCGATTTCGCGCTGGGGAGGAAACGCTGGAGGATCGATCGGTACAGCCGGACGGTCTTGTCCTTCGCCCACTGCTTCGAGGTTGGATCCTTGACGAACGCGATCGAGATCGAGCCCTCGACCTGCTTGCGGCTGGATGCCACGCGCGCAATTTTCATGATGTCCGGGGAGATCGACACCGACGTGACGTACACGTGCGGGTGCCAACCGAGGCGGAACGCGCCGACGTAGCCGAAGATCGCAAACTGCGGAGTGGCGAACAGCATGAGCGTGTCCGCGCCGGTGCTTTTGAGCCTTGCCATCTGCGAGGCGACGCTCGAGTCTGCGATCTCGTAGGCCTGTGTGCCGACGATCTTCGCCTTGCCGCCGAGACCGCGACGCAGCCCGTTGAGCATGTCCTTCCCGAAGTCCGAGTTCTCGTACAGCACGGCGATCCGCGCCTCGGGCTGGTTCGCAGCGATGTAGCGGCCATAGATCGCGCCCTCGCCGGCGAAGCTCGGGAGGTATCCCATCGACCATGGAAACCTCGCGTGCTCCGTGGCGAGCTTGGACACGCCGCTGCCGAGAAAGAGTTGCGGCACCTGGCGGTCGTTGAGATAGGAGCGGATTGCGAGCGCGTGCTCGGTGCCGACGCTGTTGAAGATGGCCAGCACTTGATCCTGCTCGACGAGTTGGCGGGTCAGGGTGATCGTCTTGGCGACGTCGAACTCGTCGTCGAGGTACTTGTAGTCGATCCTCCGGCCGAAGACGCCGCCCTTCGAGTTGACGTACTTGAAGTATGCGTCTGCACCGCGGCCGACCGAGCCGTACGCCGCGGCCGGTCCGCTGATAGGGATCGTCCCGCCGATCGTGATCGTGGTCGAGGTGACACCGGGCGTCGCGGTAGGACCGGCGCCGAGCGCGATCGCAGCCGCGGCCGCGGCGAGCTGCGAGATCACCGCGAGATCGTTTTCGGCAACAGCGGCAGCGTCAAGGTCACTTTGCCGACCGTGAGCTGCGATTCGTCCGGGACGAGCTTGAGGTAGAGCAGGTTCGCGACGTTCTGCACGGTAGACGTCCCTCCGAGGTATACGCGCAGCTTCGTCCCACGCCGGAGCAGGTTGCCCGTCGAGATGAGCTTGATGGAAACCGTGCGTGCCTTCTTCCCCAGCGCAGTGATCGTGCCGCCTTCCGTCAGCACTGTCTCCTGGCCACGCGCGTCGACCGAGGTCAATACAGCGACGAGATGAGGCCATTGAGTCGTCGTGGAGGCTGTGACGTGCACGACGGGCGCGCCGAACTGCTCCAGCGCTCGTTTCGGCAGCGTGAAGGTCCGCACGATCTTCCCCCGGGCCGAGAGCCCGGAGCGGGCCTGCGACACGAGCGTCAGATTTTTTACCGCGGGCGCTCGCGCGAAGCTCGCCGTCTTCCCGCTCCAGGGGTCCGAGGCAACTTCCACGGGCTTCTCCTTGTCGACCCCGTTCGGAATTCCCTTCAGGAAGCGGTCGTACCATCGCGTCGAGAGATCGAGCACGTGCACGAGATCCGGTCCGGGAAAGCTCGAGGGCGCGTGGCCGAAGTCGCCGACGTACAGGCGCTTCGGTCCCGCAAGCCGGCGATAGGCATCCGCAGCCTGGTCGATGTCGAACGCGAAGTCGCGGCGCCCCTGGAAGAGGAAGCTCGGCGTGGTCACGGCGGAGAGCGCGCTGAGGCTCGAGCGTGTCCCGAGCAATTGCCGCACGTCTGGCAGGTTCTCGTTGCCGATCATCTGCGGCACGTAGGGCCGCAGCGCCGGATCGATGCGGTCGGCGGGCACGCTCTGCGCGAAGTTGTAGATCGCGCCGGACTTGCCCAGGTTCTGCGGGAAGAGCGCGCGATACAGATCGCTCCAGGTCTCGAACGTCTCCAGCGCCTTGAACGGCACCCCTGCGACGACGGAGTTCCAGGCCGCCCCACCGCCGAGCGAGATTCCCCAGGCCCCGATCTGCGTGTCGCTCACCTCAGGCCGGGCCGCGAGCCACTGGAACTCGGCGCGGATATCTGCGACTTCACGGGGTCCATCGAGCGAGACGTAACCGCCGGACGTTCCGTGCCCGCGGGCATCGGGAGCGAAGACGGCGTAGCCCTTGCTCAGGTACGGGGGGGCCAGCCCGCCGACAAGACCCTTGTGATTGCCGCCGAGTCCGTGGAAGAGCATCACGGCGGGCCACCCTCCCGCGGGCACGGGCCCGTCCGGCACGAGGAGCGAGGCGTCGATGCGAATGCCGTCGTCCATAGTCAGCGACACCTCCGCGGCGCGTCCGACGGAGGGCGCAGCGAGCGCGAAGGCCAGGAGGAAGGCAAGCGCAAGAAGGCGGCGCACCAGGTGCACAGCGTAGCCCGGCTATACGATCGCCGTGTGGATCCGCGGCCGGTGGGCGTGTTCGACTCGGGCGTGGGCGGCCTGACCGTCCTGCACGAGTGCCTCGTGACCATGCCGCACGAGGACTTCGTCTACCTCGGCGACCACGCACGTTTGCCCTACGGCCCCAGGCCTCTGGGCGAGGTCCGGCAGTTCGCGCGCGAGATCGGGGCCTATCTGCAGAGCCAGGGCGTCAAGCTCGTCGTCAACGCCTGCAACACGGCGACATCCGCGGCGCTACCCCGGTTGCAAGAGGACCTCGACGTCCCCGTCATCGGTGTGATCACTCCGGAGGCGCACGCCGCCGTCCAGGCGACGCGCAACCGCCGCATCGGTCTGCTCGCAACCGAGGGCACGGTCGCAGCCGGCAGGTACGCGGAGCTCGTACACGCCCTCGACGCCGGCGTGGAACTCGTGCCCGTCGCCTGCCCGCGACTCGTGCCGCTGATCGAGAGCGAGGATCCGTTCGGAGCCGAGACTACGGAGGCCGTGCGTGAGTACGCAGCGCCGCTCAAGGACGCGGACGTCGACACGGTAATCCTCGGTTGCACGCACTATCCGCTGATCAGGCCGATCTTCCAGCGAGTCTTCGGTCGCGACGTGACACTCGTGTTCTCCGCCGAGGAGACTGCGCGCGAGGTCGCGGAGACGCTCGTGCGGAAGGGCTACGAGAACGACGCCAGGCGCGAGGGCTCGTATCGTTTCCTGACCACGGGCGACCCCGATGCGTTCCGTGAGATGGGCGCGCGCTTCCTGCAACTCCCCGTTACCGACGTCGAGCACGTCGAGCTGGCTGCGCTTGGTGCGGCGGCATGACGGTCAGGAACGACGGCCGCAGGCACGACGAGCTCCGCCCGCTCGATCTGATCCCCGATTTTCTCGAGCAGCCGCACGGCTCGGTGCTCTATGCGCAGGGTAAGACGAAGCTCCTCTGCACGGCCTCGATCCAGGAAGGGGTCCCGCGCTGGTTGTCCGGCAAGGGCCGTGGCTGGCTGACGGCGGAGTACTCATTGCTCCCGGCCTCGACGGGCGATCGCACCGACCGTGAAGCCTCTCGGGGGAAGCAAGGTGGACGGACGATCGAAATCCAGCGGCTGATCGGCCGCTCGATTCGTTCCGTCACGGATTTCGAGGCACTCGGCGAGCGCACGCTCTGGATCGACTGTGACGTGCTCCAGGCCGACGGCGGGACTCGTTGCGCTGCGATCACGGGTGCGTACGTGGCGGCGCGGCGCGCACTCGACAAGTTCGGCCTCTCGAAAGCGTTGCCGGGTTCGGTTGCAGCGGTGTCGGTGGGGATCGTCGACGGCGAGGCGTTGCTCGACCTCGACTACTCGGAGGACTCGCAGGCCGAAGTGGACATGAACGTCGTCATGACCGGCGACGGTGCGCTCGTCGAGGTGCAGGCGACCGCAGAGAAGACTCCGTTCAGCCGTGCCCGACTCGACGACCTGCTCGAGCTGGCAGCCGTCGGGATCGAAGAGTTGGCGCTCGTACAGGAAGAAGCCGTTGCTGCAGCTCGCGTCTAGCCAGCTGCCGACCCTCAACTGGGACGAGTCGCTGTTGCGGCTGGCCCTCGCGGCCCTCCTCGGCGGGTTGATCGGCGTCGAGCGCGAGTTGCGCGAGCGGGAGGCCGGCCTCCGCACGCACCTGCTTGTTTCGCTGGGCTCGGCGCTGTTCACGATCGTCGGCGCGTACGGCTTTCACGCGTTTCTCGATTCCGGGGCGAACGTCGTGCGCGCGGACCCAACGCGGATCGCCGCGCAGATCGTCACCGGCATCGGCTTTCTCGGCGCCGGCGCGATCATCCGGCAGGGCCTCTCGGTGCGGGGCCTCACCACCGCAGCGACGCTGTGGGTCGTCGCCGCGGTCGGTCTCGCCGCGGGCGCCGGCTACTACAGCGCCGCGGTGAGTACGACGGCGCTCGTGCTCCTCGCCCTCTGGCCACTGCGAATCATCGCGTACCGAATCCTCACCCGCTTCCGCCCGGAGGACGGACGGTTGCTCGTTGCGTTGCCGTCCGGCCAGGCGCCGGGTGAGGTGATCGACGAGGTCGAACGCGCCGGTGCGCGCATCTCGTCGCTCGAGGTGAGCCAGGACGGTGATCGCCGGCGGCTCGAGTTCGACGTCGTCCTGCCGCGTGACACGCCTCCGGCCCACGTCGTTGCGCGCATCGCCGATCTGGAGCACGTCGTCGAGGTGCGGTGGACGGACTGAACGCGAGGCTCGCCTCGCGCAACGCAAACAAGGCGCGTGAGCTCGAGCACCTGCTGCCCAACTGGAGGATCGAGCCGCTGGAAGCCGACGACTACCCGGCCGAAGACGGCGCAACGTACTACGAGAATGCGCGCGGGAAGGCCCTGTTCGGACGGACTCACGCGGAGCCTGAAGAGTGGGCGATGGGAGAGGACTCCGGGATCGAGGTGGCGGCGCTCGGCGGTGGTCCTGGGGTTCACTCGGCGCGTTCCGGCGGTGGGGATCCCGTCGGCTGGCTTCTCGGTCAACTGAGCGGAGTGGAAGATCGGAGAGCGCGTTACGTGAGCGAGCTCGTCATTCTTTCGCCGGCGGGCGAGGAGCTTCGCGGGACGGGGACGCTCGAGGGCCGCATCGCCGGCGAACCGCGCGGCACGGAAGGCTTCGGTTTCGACCCGGTCTTCGTCCCCGACGGAGAGGAGCGAACCGTTGCTGAGTTGGGCAACGGCTGGAAGCGCAAAAACTCCCACCGCGCGAACGCGGCGCAGGCGCTGCTCGTTGCCTTAGGCGAGACCGGCTAGCTCATCGTCGGCCCGCTGTTGGGCGCGGCGCGCAAGCCACCAGTTCAGCTCGGCGCCGAACACGATCACGTTCGACATCACGTAGAGCCAGACGAGGAGGATCGCGGGCGCTCCGAAGGCACGCAGCGCCGGATTCAGGTCCGCGTAACGCTGATAGAGCGGGAGCACTTGAAAGGTGCCCTCCAGGAGGATCGCGGCGAAGATCGCACCCGGAAGGACTTCCCGCAGGGTCAGATCGCTCACGTTGGTCAGCACGTAGTAACAGGAGACGAGGAAGAAAAAGACGCCGATGAGCGAGACACCGATCGAGAGCGCGTACGCCGTCGCCGCGTTCGAGACGAAGCCAGGTGCGTATTCCTGCAGCGCCGAGACGCCGAGCGAGCCGGTGAGGAGTGCGACGAACAGCGTCACCAGCGAGCTGACCATCAGCACCACGGCGAGCCCCTTACCGCGCAAGAAGGACCGGTTCGGCCGCCCGTAAACGATGTTCAGCGCCGACTCGAGCACGCTGAAGAGCGAGAGCGATGTCCAGAGCAACGCGACTCCTCCGACGATGCCGAGTGTGGCCGCGTTGTCCTGGACGGCGTGCACGAGGTCAACGATCTGGTCGATCGGCGTCCCCGGGAGTGTCTTCTTGATCTCCCTGACGAGGAACGAGGACTCGTCAGCGCGCCCCGTCAGACCCAGGAGGGAAAGGGACAGGAAGGCCAGCGGGACGAAGGAGAGCAGCGCGAAGTAGGCGATCATCGCGGCCAGGTGGGGGCCGCGGTCGGCGAAGAACTTCTGCAGTAGATCCCGTCGGCGGACTCGCACTTGGCGGGAGTATCCCTATGCTTCGCCGCAGGATGGACGCCCAGCAGGCACTCGCCGACCTCACCGAGATCTCCTCGCAGATCCAGGCGGCGGTCGTGTTCGACGACCAAGGCACGGTCGCGGCGTCAACGCTCGGAGACTCCCCGCGGACGGATCAGCTGGCCAAGGCGGCCGGTGAACTGCTTGCCGCCGCAGAGGAGATCAAGACGGGCGCCAGCGCACTGACGCAGCTCGAGGTGGCGACCGGCGAAGGCAGCGTCTTCGTCGTGCGGGCCGGAAAGACCGTCATCGCGGCCACGACGGGCAGCAACCCGACCGCCGGGCTGGTCTTCTACGACCTCAAGTCGGCCCTGCGCACCATCAAGCCGGCCGCGAAGCCCGCAGCCGCGAAGAAGCCCGCTGCCCCCCGCAAGAAGACGGCCACGGCCGCAAAGAAGAAGACTGCAGCGCGTAAGCAGGCGACGAGGAAGAAGCCGGATGCGACGTAGCGTCGCCGCGCTCCTCGGAATCGTCGGCGGGCTGCTTGCCGGCGCCGCGTTCATCCGCCGCCAGGTCGCGCACCGCGAGCGGGCCGACCTCTACTTCGAGGACGGCTCGATGCTCTCGCTCACCAACGGTTCCCCGGGGGCCGAACAGCTCCTGCCGCTTGCGCGCGACGTCATCCGCAAGACCCGCAGTACTTGACGGACGACGAGCTGAAGCTCGCGATCCGCGAGCATGCCTACCTCGAGGGTGACTTCCTGCTCCGCTCGGGAAAGCGCTCGCCCTACTACCTGGACAAGTACCGCTTCGAGACCCGGCCCGACATCCTGGAGCAGCTCGGAGATCGGATCGCCCGTGCGGTGCACGACTTCGACCCGGAGGCGACCCGGCTGGCCGGGCCCGAGCTCGGTGCGGTTGCGCTCGCGGCGGCGGGCTCGCTCTCTTCCGGTCTTCCGTTTCTGATCGTTCGCAAGGCCGCAAAGGAGTACGGCACCTCGAACCGGCTCGAGGGCGTGTACGACGAGGGCGAAACTGTCTGCCTCGTCGAGGACGTTGTCACTTCCGGAGGGGCGCTCTTGGAGGCGGTCGAGGCGCTACGCAGCGCCGGCTTGACGGTGCGGACGGCGGTCTGCGTAGTGGATCGCGAAGAAGGCGGAGCGGATGCGCTCGCCCGCCAGGCAGTGCGTTTGCGTCCGATTTTCAGGGCGCGTGAGATCCTGGAGGCCGTCTAAAGAGCCCCGGTTTTGAGCAAAAACCGCCCGCAGGGCCGTCCCAATGGCTCAAAAGACCCGCAAAACCGCATGGTTGAGCCAGTCCGACGCTGCTGTTAGGGTTTTTGGCCGAGGTCCGATCTGTCGACAGGAGGAGTGGGACTTGACGAAACAGGAGTTCGTTAACGAGATCGCGAGGCGCGCCGATCTCTCGAGTCGCGATGCGGCGAAGGCCGTAGACGCCTTCCTCGACGCGATCACCGACACG
>JALYST010000165.1 GCA_030854665.1 Actinomycetota bacterium | reverse complement strand
GGCCAGCTCCCGTGGCTCTGGGTGGTCGCATCGATAGGCGCGTTCGTCGTGCTCTTTGTCGGCGGAGTCATCATGGCCGCCTTGCGCCTCCTTACCGGTTCGCTCGCAACGACGATCGCGGCCCACTGGGTCTTCAACACGGTCATCCTTGTCGGTCTCTGGACCGATCGGCCCGTGCCGTGAAGATTGGGATCGACCTCGACGACGTCATGGCGATCTGCTCCGTCCCGTACCTCCGCCGATTCGCCCAGGAATTCAACGTGGAGCTTCCCGACGAGAGCCAGATCGGCTGGCACCTCCTGTCGCAAAAGGAACGGGGCACGGACTACGACACGGTCGTGCCGGGGCTCGAGCGTGTGACCCCGGAGCAGCGCGATCAGTTCCGCATCCGGCTCTACGACAGCACGTTCTTCGCGGAGCTCGAGATATATAAGGACTGCCCTGTCGTCCTCGAGCGCCTCGTCGCCGCCGGTCACGAGCTCTACTTCATCACCGCGCGGGCGGAGCGCCGGCGGTATATCACCGAGACCTGGCTCCGCGAGAAGGGCATCTTCGACCACGCTAGGGCGGTGCATCTCAAGCCCATTGGTGATTTTCGGCCGGAGTACCCGCGCGGCCGGTATGACCCCGCCGGGTCAGCCGACTACAAGGTCCGCCTTGCGAAGGAGCTTGAGCTCGACGCGTTCTGCGAAGACGACGTTGTGATCGCCCAGACCCTCGCGAAGGCCGGCGTCCGCGTATTCCTGTTCGACCAGCCCTGGAATCAGGAGGTTTCAGGCGATCGCATAACCCACGTGGGGGGCTGGACCGATCTCGCCGAACATCTCGGCGTCTGATGGAGCCGACCACCTTCTACTTCGTACGCCACGGGCAGAGCGAAGGGAACGCCGCGCGCGTCTTCACCGGTCAGACCGACTCGCCGCTCACCGAGCGCGGGCGTCAGCAGGCCGCGGCGGTCGCCCACGAGCTTGCGAAGGTGAAGTTCGACCGCATCGTCTCGAGCGACCTCTCGCGTACCCGCGACACGGCCGAAGTGATCGCGAAGCCTCATGGCCTCCCGGTCGAGGTGGTGCCGGAGCTGCGCGAGATCGACGTCGGCGAGCGCACGGGCAAGGATTTTGACGAGACCGCCGCCCTGCCCGGATGGAATGACGATGGCTTCGTCGCGTGGCCCGGTGGGGAGACGCTCGATCAGGTCCTCGCGCGCACGCTTGGCGCGATCCATCGCCTGATTCGCGAGAGCCCGGGCAAGACCATCCTCGTCGTCGGCCACGGAGGCGTGAATCGCATTCTGCTGTCGCACTTCCTCGGGATACTCCCGAAGCTCGACCGAACCCCCGGCGGAAACACGAACATCAGCGTGGTGCATACCGACGGGACGAAACACACCGTCGAGCGGCTTTTCGCAACGGACCACGTGTCGAGGGCCGAACGCCCAATTACCTGACCCAGAGCCAGAGGGCACAAGACGCCCGCCCGCGCGGTCAGCCGATCAGGATCTTGTTCGTCACGGTCTGGGGATGCACATCGCCTTCACCGTCAAGTAGCGGACCTTCAAGGCACGAGCCCGCCGGGCGAGACCTCGGCGGGCTCTTCGTTGCCAGTTGGAGGTCACTGACAACGGTGTCGGCTTCGACGACGCGAGTGCCACCGAAGGCCACGGTCTGCGGAACATGCGCGAGCGCGCGTTCGCGGTCGGTGACCAGCTCCACGTGGACGCGGCTCGAGGGAGCGGCTCGCGGCTACGCTTCGAGATACCGATCCGCAAGGAGGTCGCGCGTTGACGACGGCGAAGACACGCATCCTGTCCTGCTGGTTCGCGTCCTCGTCGTTGGCTTCTAAAAGGATCGGTGGCCCACACAGGGCGACGGACTCCTTCTATTGGGGGAGAGGAGTCCGTCGCGCGCGGTGGGGGGTGGGGAAACCTAGTTATGCAAGAGGTGCCGGACCCGGTCGTGTCTCGGACAAATGCGCACCGCCACGAGCCCAACATAGGTACCTCGAGGGGTCATTCGGACAACCACCGGTAAACGGGGCGCCGACTGAAACACGATGGACACTGGACCGAAAATCGTCGGACGTCAGAACCGTTCAGATATGAACGC
>JALYST010000122.1 GCA_030854665.1 Actinomycetota bacterium | reverse complement strand
AGCGGCGCGTCCGCGGCAGGCGCCTGCACCGGAGCATCGGACAGCTCGAACTCGGAGCTCGTGGAGCCACTCACCGTGTTTGCGTCGACGTACACACGTGCGCCGCTGCGAACCCCGACCGTGACGTCGCCGGAGATCGCCTTCAGCTCCATGCGTCCCCGCTGCACGGCCTCGAAGCGTTGGTCGCCGGAGACCGTGTTGGTGCTGATCGACCCACCGGCGTCGCGCACGTGGACGTCGCCCGAAACCAGCTGAGCGCGAATGTCGCCGTGGACCGCGCCGGCGTGCAGATCGCCGGAGACCGACTGGACCTCGAGAGAGGAGGCAGCGTCGTCGATGTGCACGTCCCCGCTCGCCGTCTTGATCCGCGTATTGCCCTTCGCCTTCTCAACCTGCATGTCCCCGGACGCCGTCTTGAGCTCGACCGCGCCGTACTCACCGCGGGCACGGACGTCGGCGGACTTGGTGCGGACATCCAGGTCTGCACCATGCGGACACGTGATCCGCAGGCGCACGTCGGGGCCGCCGAAGCGAATGTCGGGTCCTCGGCTGATCGAGATGAAGATGCCGTGGCGTGCTTTCGCCTCCACGATTACTTCGTGCCCGTCCCCGCGCCGCACGAGCTCGATGCGCGAGTTTTCGACGAGGTCTCGAATCGCGTCGTTGTTTGCGATGGCCTCGAGCTCCACGTGCGACTCGTCGGTGTTTCCGGTCTCGATCTCAATCTCCCCGGCGGGGATCTCGAGGTTCAGGCGGAGGGGCCCCGGAGTGGAATACGTCTCGCTGCGCATCAGATGATGTAGCGGCCCGCGTCGAAGTGTTTGATGTCGCCGAGGATCTTCTCTCGGGCATGAACGGTCTTCTCGAAGCGGACACGCATCGGTTCGTCGTCGCGAAGCTTTTCGGCCGCGCGACGCGGGATGAGTGCCAGCGCAAGTCCGAACGGGAGACGAAGGACGTGCATCGTGGCTCCTTTCAGCTTTGGCCGTAGCCGGTCATGCGGCGCCCACCGGGTTGGTTGCGCCGCTTGGGGTCCGCACTGCGCGTGATCTGCTGCAGCAGCCACGTGTTCGCCGACACGCCTGCTTCCTGAGCGGCCGCGTCGACGATCGTCTTGAGCGTCTCGGGCAGCCGCAGCGTGATCCGCGCGGTGAGGTCTTCGAGGCCCGACGGCGGAGGCGCGCCGGGGTCGGGGACATAGACGAGCTCGGGCTCGCCGGCGGAGACGCGCACTTCCACGTGTCCGTCCGGCAGCTGATTCGTGAGCTCTGCGGCGGCCTCGCCGAGGGCATCCATCAACCGGAGTCGGAGGGATGACTCCAGGGCTGCAGCGATCCGGCGGCCAGCTTCCGCCACCGCCTCGTCGCCGATCCCGGCGACGTTGGCCAGATCCTGCTGGAGTGCCTCGACATAGGCCGCCACGTCCATGGACGGCACTGTGACATCAGCACGATGTCATGTCAAGTCAGATATGGTGTCACCGCAGCGTCATTCGACAAAACTGTGCAAATTCCGGGGAATTTCCTCCCCTGACCAGCCGAAACGGGCCCGTCTTTGGGGTCAGACCCCAAGACAGTGGCCCGTTGGGACGGGGCTTAGAGCGGCGCGTCGAAGACGCCGAACCAGCGGGTCAAGTCCTGCTCGACGGGAAGCTCCTTCTCCAGCTTGGCCTTCAGCTCCAGCTCCTCCGCGTTGTCGCGCTTCTGATCCTCGCCCGTCGGTACGAAGGGCCAGAACGCGCCCCGCTTGTAGCCGTAGATCCAGTGGACCGGATGCTTGCCGCCCTCGAACCTGAAGACAGCGGCGAGGAGCTGCGACCCGAACCCCTGCTCCTCCAGTCCCTGGGCCACCGCGTGGATCGTCGCCACCTGGTCCTCCAGATCGGGATCGCGAACGATGATCCAGGTGTAGCCGAACGAGTCTTCGCGCCGCTCGAGCTTCGAGCTAGACGCGCTCGCGACCGCCTCGAGCAGCTGCTGGAGGTCGTTCTCGGCTCGCACGAACTCCGCTGCAGAGAGCGGCTTGAAGACGACGCCGGCCACCCCGGCGGTGCGCAGCCCTAGCTCGGTGTCGAGCGTCACCGCCGCCGTAGTCAGCGCGAAGAGACGTTCGCGCGCTGGTCCTGCGAGCTTCTTCTTACCGAGGAGAACGTCGCGAAGACCCAAGCCGGGCCTATGCGACCGGTCGACCCATTTCTCGTGCGATCTCCGAAAGCGCCTCGAGGCGCTTCTCGAGCGGCGGATGGGTCATGAAGAGCGTTCGCGCTCCACTCTTCACCGACGTCGGGATGATGAAGAACGCGTTCATCGACTCGACCTGCCGCAGGTCGCGCTCGGGAATCCTGAAGATGTCGCTCGCGATCTTCTGCAGCGCGCTCATCAGATGCTCGGGTGCGCCGGTGATCAGCGCCGCGCCGCGATCGGCCGTGAACTCGCGGTAGCGCGAGATGGCGAGGATGAGGATCTTGCTGAGGAAGTACGTCACGACGGACACGATCAGAACAATCAGCCAGACCGGCACCTGGTTGTTGTCGCGGCTACGCCCGCCGCCGCCGAACATGCCGCCGTAGAGCCCGAAGCGGGTGAGCAGGCCGGCGAGCATCGCGAAGAAGCTGGCGACGGTCATGATCAGGACGTCGCGGTTTGCGATGTGCGAGAGCTCGTGCGCAAGCACGCCCTCGACCTCGGGCGGCTCGAGGCGCTGCCAGAGGCCGCGGGTGACGGCGACGGCAGCGTGCTTCGGACTTCGCCCCGTCGCGAACGCATTCGGCACATCCGTGTCGATGATCGCGACACGCGGCTTGGGTAGGTCGGCCATCGCGCAGAGCCGCTCGACCATCTCGTGCAGCTCGGGCGCCTGGTCGCGCTCGACCACTTTCGCGCCTGAGGCCGCGAGCGCAAGCTTGTCGGACGTGAAGTACTGGAAGAAGGCAATCCCGACGACGATCACGATCATCGGGACGAGCCCGACACTCAGAACCTGGAAGAGAACGACCGCAAAGACGACGTAAAGGAGCCCGAGCAGGGAGCCCGTGAGGAGCATTCGGAACGTCAGACCGGCGTCGCGACCGTATGCCCTGCGTTTCATCGAGAATCGCTCTCCTTGAAGGTGAGGGTGATACGAGGGATGGTAGCCGCGGGGCTCATGACTGCGGGGTTCCTTGGCGCGGGCGCGACAGCCGCCCAGGCCCGGCCGACGATCTACGTCATTCCATCCGGCGGCGTGTCCGCTCTCGGCGGGGCGGTCGGCCTCTACGTGCCTGGGGCCGGGGGAACCGTGAGCCGCGCGGGAGCAATCGCCGCGCTGCGGCGCGGCAAAGTCGAGAACGCCACCCTCGGCGGAACACCCAACGGGAGGGTTCTCGTCGACGTCGTCTTCGGCGCCCCCGTGCCGCCGGTGCAACCGGCCGTCTACGTCACTCTCCCGCCGCCGGGAGAGCATGCGAACACGAAGCGCTACAGCGTCGTCATCCTCGGCGCCGGTTACCACGAAATCCTCACGTCCGACTCGACGCGGATCCGGGGCCTCGTCTCCATCGCCGACATCGCGCCGACGGCTGTCGCCCTACAGAAAGGACGTTCGCCGCCGATCCGGTCGGAGCCCGATCGGGACGCACTCGAGGATCTTCGTGCGCTGGACACCCGGCTCGCGCGCGTACACCACGTCCGCGGCCGGGTCGTCCTCGCCGTGGTGCTGGCGATCCTGGCCATGGCAGTCTTCGCGCCGCGCGCGGCCGGGCTCGGCGGGGCTGCGGCCGTGGCCGCGTCGCTGCTGCTGTCCTGGGCCGGCGCGACACGCTTCGTTCTGGTGATGGCGGCAATGGCAGCGTTGACGATCCTGCTTGCAGTTGCAGGAGCGCTGCGCCGCAGCGTCGTCCCGGCGGTTGTCGCTGCTTTCTTGGCCGTGTTCACCGTGATCCTTGCCATCGATCCGGAGCTCAACTCACTTGCGGTGCTCGGCGCGCGACCCGACGGCGGCGGACGTTTCTACGGCGTCGGGAACCAGGTCGAGACACTGCTGCTGCCTCCCGTCCTCGTGGCCACGGCGATCGGCGGACTGCGCTGGCTCGTCCCGCTCGCAGGTCTCGCCTTCGTGGCGATCGGCTGGAGCAAGGCCGGAGCAGACGGCGGCGGCATCCTCGTCTTTGCGACGGCGCTCGGGGTGCTGGGGGTGCATCTGCGCGGACTGCTGGTAACTCCGCGGCGCCTTGCTTTCGTGGCGGTGGCCGTTGTCGTCGTCGGTCTGGCTTTCGTTGGGCTCGACGCGGCGCTCGGCGGATCGAGTCACGTCACTCGCGCGGTCGGCAGCGGGCCGGACACGCTCATCGGGGATCTCGGACATCGCTTGCACCTCTCGTGGGCGTCCGCAACCGACCACTGGTATCGCATCGTGATCTTCCTGGGCTGTCTCGTCGCGCTCGTGTCGATGGGCACGATGCAGCCGCGACGCGCGACGGTCGATGCACTCCTCGCCGGCCTGGCCGTCTCGCTGCTCGTCAACGACACCCCGGTCGACGTGATCGGGCTCGGCGCGCTCGGGTGCTGGGTTCTCGTCCGTTGGGAGTCAGTAGACTCGCGCCCGATGCGCCTGAGTGCGTTTACCGCCGTCGCCGTCCTGGCAGTGCTCGCGCTCGCGGGCTGCGGGGACGAAGGCACCACCCGTCCTGTGGCGGCCACGGTCGTCGGAACCGTGAAAGCCGAGGCTCCCGGGAAGGCGATCTTCATCAGCCAGGGCTGCGGCAGCTGCCACATGTACAAACCTGCCGGGGCGGACGCGTCGGGCCAGATTGGCCCCGACCTGGACAAGCTGCCCCAGTATGCAAAGGCGGCCAATCAGCCCCTCGCGAAATTCGTCGAAGACTCGATCGTCAACCCGGAGAAATACATCGAGAAGGGCTTCCCGAAGGGCGTGATGCCGAAGTCCTACAAAGACCTGCCGCCCAACGATCTCAAGGCCCTCGTCGAGTTCCTGACGAAGCCGCAGGGCTGAACCTCCCGCACGACTTCCCGCGCGAGGTCGACACCGTCGCGTGCGACCTGGACCTGACGCTGATCGATGACGACGCCGTCCTGCGCCCGCGGACCCGCGCCGCGATTGCCCAGGCTCGCGCCGAGGGGATCCACGTCGTGCTTGTGACCGGAAGGATGTTCCAGTCCGTCCGCCGCTATGCACTCGAGGCAGGGATCGAAGATCCGGTCGTCTGCTACCAAGGGGCGGTCGTCGCGGAGCCGATCAGCGGGCGCTGGCTGCGTCACGTCGCGATCCCACTCGAGCTTGCGCGCGAAACGATTGGGGCGTTGAAAGAGGAAGGGTTCGGGCTCAACTGCTACGTCGACGACGAGCTGTACGTCGCCGAGGTCACGCCCGAGGCAAAGCGTTACGCGGACTTCCAGGGTCTCGAGCTGCATCCCGTCGGTGATCTGTTCGAGTGGCTGGACTCACCGCCGACGAAGCTGGTCGTCATCGGTGATCCCGCTGCGCTCGACGGACTGAAGCAACGAATGCTCGAGCGGTTCGGCGGCCGCCTCTATATCTCGAAGTCACTGCCTTACTTCCTGGAGTTCGCTTCGCCGGAAGTGACGAAGGCTGCCGGGATGGAGTTCCTCGCCGAGCAACTCGGCTTCGCGCGCGAGCGCACGCTCGCGTTCGGTGACGGGGAAAACGACATCGAGCTCGTCGACTGGGCCGGCTACGGCGTCGCCGTCGAGAATGCCCACGACCTCGTGAAGGAGGTCGCCGACTTCGTCTGTCCCTCAGTCGACGAGGAAGGCGTCGCTCAGGTGCTCGAGGCGTACCTAGACTCCCGCAGATGATCGATCTCCGCGCCGCCCGCAACGATCCGGAGACCTTCCGCGCGGCGCTGGCGCGGAAAGGAGCAGCCGACGCCTTCGAGGAGTTGCTCGAGGCCGACCGTGCCGTCAGGGAGATCCAGCCACGAGTCGAGGAGCTCCGCGCGGCACGAAAGATCAAGGGCAAGCCGACGCCAGAGCAGCTGAAGGA
>JALYST010000120.1 GCA_030854665.1 Actinomycetota bacterium | reverse complement strand
GGGCAGAAGGAGCACGGCTACCTGATGTGGGGCTGCCGCAGGAGGGCGATTACGCGGCGCTCCTCAGTGGGCACTTCGCCGTCGAGGCGCCGGCGCCACTGCCGTCGTGGGCCGAGGGCTCCTCTCTTCGCGAAGACATGGTCGGGGACCTTCGTCAGGCATTGAACTGGACGGCCGAGGCACTCGAGTTGCCCAGACCCGAGTGAGGAACCTAACTCGGAGTCGGAGTAGCGAGCTTTCGTGACAGCGACTGCTCACCAGGTGAAACGGGCCGGGGCCGCGTCCAAGGCGCGCATCCGACACAGCAGGGAATCTAATTTCGCGATCCCTGGGCGAGTACCGCGTCCATCGTCTGCATGATCGAGACGCTCTCGTCGAGAGGCATCAACGGGCTCTCCAGAAGCCCTTCGCGCAAGCAGCGTGCGACTTCGTCGGCCTGGTGCCAGAGACCACGACCCTCATGCGGCGCGTCGAAGTGGGTCCGCTCTCCCGTCCGGGAGATGAGGGTGAACGAGGTCGGCGCATAGAAGTCGCCGTCTATCTCGATGCGCGCGTCGGTACCGATGACCGCCCCGCGGGTCGGGCTCTTGGCAGAGAGCGTGCAGCTCAAGATGGCCTGCGCGCCGCTCGCATATCCGAACAGCATCGACGTCTGGCCGTCGACACCGGTGAATGCCGGATCGATGAGGGTCACGATTCGGTTCGGCTTACCTAGGACCATCGACGCGAACGAGACCGGATAGACGCCCAGATCCAACAGGGCGCCGCCTCCGAGCTCTGGGGCGAAGAGTCGAAAGTCGGGGTCCTTCGGAAACCACTGCCCATGGTCGGCGGTGACCGAGACGATGTCCCCGAGAACACCATCACCGATTAGGTGGCGGATCTCCGCGGTGTGCGGAAGAAAACGCGTCCACATCGCTTCCATCAGGAACAGTCCCTCCGCACGTGCGACCGCCACCAACTCTTCGGCCTCGGCGGCATTCATCGTGAAGGCTTTCTCTACGAGCACCGGCTTGCCGGCACGCAGCGCAAGGAGCGCATTGGCGTGGTGCATGGGATGCGGAGTCGCGACGTACACGACATCGACGTCGGGGTCAGCCACCAACGCCTCGTAGCTTGCGTGCCGGTTGGGAATGTCGAACCGGTCGGCAAATCGGTTCGCCGAATCGATGTGTCGAGATCCGACCGCAGTGGCGCGACCCGAGTCGGTGAACATCAGGTCCGCAGCGAAGGTCTCCGCGATTCCGCCCGTTCCGATCAGTCCCCAACCCGACGATTTGGTCACAGGTGTCCGAGGATACTTTCGCTTCGCGACCCGACCGCCCGGGCTCGGCCGAAGGATCCCTGTTCAGCCGGCACGGTAGTAGGGCCAGCCCGACAGCCACGCGCGCAGCGCGCGGCCGTCCACCACCGTGTCGAAGCGCAGCGCTTCAGGATTGCCCGGGTCATCGCCCACGCGGAACGAGCCGTCGTCGCGGGGAACGAGCGGTTGCTCGGTGTCGAACCCATCGGGTGCCCCCGCAAAGATGAGCCACGGCTGGTCTCCGCGCACCACGATTCGGAAGTTGGTCGTCCACGGGTTGTGCGACCGGTAATGACCGGCGAAGGCCTGCACCTCGGCAGACGGTTCGGGGAGCTGCCGGGCCGCCGTTCCCGTACGCACATAACGTTGGCCGCCATGCCAAAGCTCTGGGATCTCGTCGGTTGAACGCTCCACGTGGATGGGGAACTGATCGAAGGCGGCATCCGGAGCCAGGAACAGGTCCTCTTCGAGTTCTTCGAGTGCAGTCTCGCGGCCGTCGCAACGGAGCATCGGTCCGTTCCTCGAGGCGACTATTTCGATCGGCTCGTAACCGGCCGTGTCAGGCTCGTAGACGCCCGCAAGCACGTCCTGTGTAGAAGTCACCGCAGCCCCGGCAGACTTGGCCGGCTCTCCGTCCGCGATCCTGATCGCCGTTCGAGCTAGCGCCATCGGGTGCGCGCCCATCCCGTTCTGCAGCACGATGGCGCCGAGGTTCGCGTTCGTGTCCGCCTGCATGCCGGCGAGGTAGCCGACCATGCCACCGCCGTGCCCGATGAACCGCCGTCCCTCGAGGTTGCGCATCAACAGCCCGTAGCCGTACGCGTCGTTCTCGTCCTCGCCAGGATTTCCGGTGCTCATCTGCGCGAATGCCTCTTCGCTGAGCAAGCGCCCCTGCGGACCTTCGCCCTCGCGCATGAGCAGCCTCACGAAGGCGCACATGTCGGCCGCCGTTGAGGCGATCGAGCCGTCGGCCGTTTCGGTCTCCAACCAGGTTGCGGGGGCGAGCGGGGCCTCGGAGTGACTCAGGCGGTCGTCGTGGAGATACTCATAGCCCACGGCGAGCCGAGCGCGAATGTCGTGCGTGATCGCGGCCTCGGTCGCCAACATCTGGAGAGGATCCAGAACGCGAGCGCGAATAATCTCGCGATACGGCCGGCCCTCGACCGCTTCCAGCACGAGTCCGAGCGCCTTGTAGCCGACGTTGGAGTAATGGAAGCGCTCGCCCGGCGCAGAGGACGTTGGCAAGTCGCGCAGCGACCAGACCTGAAACGCTGCTTCCGGCGTTCCGTCGATGCCGGCGACGATCCCGGCCGTGTGCGACAGCAGATGGGCGATTGTGATCGGTGCATGACCCGCAGGCTGCGGCACCACGAACCATGGGAGATAGCGGGCGACGGGCACGTGCAGATCGATCCGTCCCTCGTCGACCAGTTGGAGAGTCGCCACCGCGGTGAAAGTCTTGCCGATGGAGCCGATCTCGAACAGCGTGTCGGGAGTGACCGGCTCCCGCGATCCGAGATCTGCGAACCCGTAGTTCCGGATGAGAAGTGTCCCGTCCCGATCGGTCAAGCCGAGCGTCAATCCCGGCTGTCGAGCCCTCTCCATCTCGGTTCGAACAGCGTCGTCGATGGCCGCTACGGCTGCGTCATCGACCATGCGGTCATCCTAGTCGCGCCGTGATTTCGGGCTCGGGGTTTCAACGCCGGAATTCCCGGCTACCATGTCAAGATGCAGAGGACGTGGATCGAGTTCCTGCGCGGAGCCCCGTCCGGGGGCCACGCAGTTCAGATCTACCGCGACGAGAGCGAGTTGGCGGAGTCCGTCGCTTCCTATCTGGCAGCCGGTTTCAGGGACGGTGACCCGGCTCTCGTCGTCGCTTGTCCCGAACATCGGACATCGTTCGCGGCGGCGCTTGCGACTCGGAATTGGGACATCGCCGAACTCGAAGCGCAGGGGCTTCTCACTGTCGCAGACGCAGGTGCCACCCTGGCTGCGTTCATGTCCGGTGGACGGCCCTCGCCGGTTAGCTTCGAAGAAATGATGGGCGGTGTTCTGGATTCGATCTCGGAGCGTCATCCCGATCGGCGGATCCGAATTTTCGGCGAGATGGTCGATCTGCTTTGCCTCCGTGGCGAGAACGAGGCCGCGCTTGCGTTGGAAGAGCTTTGGAACAGGCTCGCACGAAAACGGCAGTTCTCGCTTCTGTGCGGCTATCGGCTGGACGTGTTCGACCGTGCGTCGCAGACAACGACGCTGCCGGGGGTCTGCCGAAGCCACACGCACGTGCTGCCTGCCTTCGACTCCACGCGTCTGACGGTTGCGGTGGACCGCGCTCTCGGGGAGATCCTCGGGCCTGCGGAAGTGGGAAAGGTCTACCTTCTGGTTGCCGAGGAGGCGCGGCGCGAAAGGATTTCAGTGGCACAGCTCGCGTTGATGTGGATCAGCGCGAACATGCCCGTCACGGCCGATCGGATCCTTGCTTCGGCACGCGTGCACTACGAACGTCTCGCACCTTCGCCGGGCGTCTGACCTCGCCAGGCGGCGCCTCTGTTCGGTAGCTGAACGTCGGCGTCCGTCCGCTTGTTCAAGCTATTCTGGATGCACCAACAGAGAGGAAGGGCTGCATTGGGCTCCAAAAGACAGACGACAATGGCCAAGCTGACGCGCGAGCGCAAGGTCAAGGAGAAGCGCGAGTTGAAGGAAGAGAAGAAGGCGGCGGCAGCCGCGGCAAAGGCCGCCGGCACCTACTCGTACGACGGCGAGCCCGTCGACTCGCCCGAGGTAACGACTGACCCAGCTGACCCAGCTGACGAAGCGTTCGCGGCTGAGTCGACCGTCGGCGCGTCCAGCGAAGATCGCTAACGCTCGAGAGTCAGAGCGAGCCAGACGTCCGTTCCGCCGCCGGGTGCGTTAGCGGCGCGCGCGCTCCCCTCGTGAGCCTTGGCGATCGTCTCGACGATCGCCAGGCCGAGACCGCTGCCCTCCGTGGTCGTCTTCTGGGGCCGGCTGAAACGCTCGAATGCATGGTGGAGGAAGTCGGCCGGAAAGCCTGTGCCCTCGTCCAGTACGTGCAGCTCCGCAGCGCCGTTGCGCTGCTCGGCGCTGAGCGTGACCCGTCCGGCGCCGTGAGTGAACGCGTTGTCGACCATGTTCCCGAGCGCCTGCTCGAGAAGCGGGCGGTCAGCCGAGACGACGAGGGGATCGTCCGTTCTCACCGACAGGTCCCGTCGCTCTGACTCGGCGCGCGCCTGGAAGCGCCCTGCCACGGTCTCGAGAACGTCCGCGACGTCGACGGGCTCGCGACGCAGCGGCACGCGTCCTTGCTCCGCCCTGGCGAGCAGCAGCAGGTCGTCCGCGATCCGGGAGAGACGCTCCGTGTCCTCGGCCGCGCCGCGAATTGCCGCCTCGAGCTCTTCGGTCGAACGTGACCGCCTGAGCGCCAGCTCGAGCTGCGTTTTCAGCAATGCGAGCGGCGTCCTGAGCTCGTGACTCGCATCGGCGACGAAACGCCGCTCGCGGGCGAGACCGTCGCCGATGCGCGTCAGCATCTCGTTCAGCGTTACTCCGAGCCGCGATACCTCGTCACCGCTCGGCGGGACGGGCAACCGGTCGTCGAGCGACGACGCCGAGATGTCCGCCGCTCGCCGCCGCATCGCTTCGATCGGCCGCAAGGCTGCACCCGCGAGCCCGTAGCCAGCGAGCGAGGCAAGGATTAGCGCGAGTGGACCGCCGATCAGGAACGCGTTGCGCAGGCTGGCAAGCGTTTCCGTCCTGTTCGCTCGCGTTGCGCCGACCACGAGCACCAGGCGGCTCTGCCCGCGCTGGACGGGCAGCGCGAGCATGCGCGCCGGCTCGTCGAGCCCGGGAACAAAGCTCCGGTCGGCGAAGACGGGGCCACGTAGTGCCCGCGCGAGCTCGGGAGGAGCGAGAAGCGGTTTGCGCCCAACGGGGTCCGTCGCGTCGACGACCGAGCCCCTCGCGCTCAGCAACTCCGCAAACGTCTCGCCGTGCTCGACGAGCCTGCCGTGCGTGGACTTGAGCGAGCCGTCGCGGCGCACGAGCGCGGACACGTCCTGCGCGCGCGAGCGCAGCTGCTCATCGAGGGCGTTGTCGAGATTGGCTGAGACGCGCGCGTAGACGAGCCAGCCCGCAAGGAGGAGCACGACGGCCATCGTCAGTGCGAAGACGAGCGTCAGCCTCAGCCGGATCGGCAGCCGGTTCACGCCTCGTCATCCTCCCGCAGCCGATAGCCGACGCCGCGCACCGTCTCGATTGAATTGGTTCCGAAAGGTCGGTCCACCTTTTCACGGAGATAGCGCACGTAGACGTCGATGACGTTCGAGCGGTTCTCGTAAGCGAAATCCCAGGCGTGCTCGAGCAACTGCAGACGGGAGAGAACCTGCCCAGGGCGGCGCATGAACGCCTCGAGCAGTGCGAACTCCTTGGGGGAGAGACTGATCTCTGTCTGACTGCGCCAGGCGCGGCGCGCTGCGGGATCGAGCCGGAGCGTCCCGACCGTCAGCTCGGTCGGCCGCTCTCCGCCGCCGCGCCTGACGAGGGCACGCAGTCGCGCAAGCAGCTCGGCGAACGAGAACGGCTTCGTCAGATAGTCGTCGGCTCCGACGTCGAGCCCGGCGACGCGATCGTCGACACCGTCGCGCGCCGTCAGCATGAGGACGGGCGCCCACACACCCGCATTCCGAAGCTGCCGGCAGGTCTCGAAGCCGCTCAGCCCCGGAAGCATGACGTCGAGCACGATCGCCTCGTACGGATGCGATTGCGCCATCCACAAGGCGTCTTCGCCCGTGGGGGCGACGTCGGCCGCATGCCCCTCTTCGACCAGGCCCCGGCGGAGGAGGCCGGCCATCTTCAGTTCGTCTTCGACGATCAAGACACGCATTGCTGGAAGTGTGCCTGCGCTCGATGAGAGTCAGATGAGAGTCAGCGCCGAAGCTCTCATCTCGCGCTCAGATGCCGGGCCTACGTTGAGATCGTGAAGCGCGTCCTGATTCTGCTCGGCCTCTGTCTGCTGGTCGCGGGCTGCGGTAGCGCGCAGAAGGCTGCCTCCACGAGAACGGCGGCGGTACAGACAACAACGCCTGCCGCCACCGGAACCACCACCGGGCAGCCTCCGAACGCCCTGCAGGGTGAGGCGCAGGCCGCTGCGACCGGGGACATTCCGGACAACCAGGTCTACGTGGTCTTCAGCAACACCCGGGCGGGGTACTCGATCAAGTACCCCGAGGGCTGGGCGCAGAAAGGGTCCGGCAACCGCGTGACGATCTACGACAAGAACAACCTGGTGCGCACCGTCGTCCAGCCGGGAGGCGAGCCGACCCTGGCACAGGTGTCGGCGGAGCTCCGGGCCCTGAAGGCGACGACGCCGTCCCTTCGCTTCCAGCCGCCGCAGCGCGTTCAGATCAGCGGCCGGCCCGCGATCAAAGTCGTGTACATGACCGAGAGCCCTCCCAATCCCGTCACGACCAAGCGCGTCCAGCTCACCGTTGACCGGTACTACCTCGCGCAGGGAGGCAAGCGCGCGATCATCGACCTCGGTACGCCGGTGGGTGTCGACAACGTCGACGGCTACCGGCTCATGGTGCAAAGCTTCCGATGGAGGTAGCCAGCCTCTATCGAGAGCCGCCGCGCGAGCAAGAACGAGCGACCGCCGCAGTCGAGTTTCACGATGTATTCAGGATCTACCGCTCAGGCCCCGCAGAGACGGTTGCGCTGCGCGGACTGGATCTGCGGATCGAGGCCGGTGAGTTCCTCGCAATCCTCGGGCCCTCGGGCTCGGGGAAGAGCACGTTCCTATCTCTCGCTGCGGGGCTCGAGCAGCCCTCGGCCGGCGAGGTGCGCGTCTTCGGGCAGCCGCTCAACCGGCTCGACGAGGCCGGTCTTGCGGCCTTCAGGGCGCGCCGCATCGCGATCATCTTCCAGAGCGACAACCTGCTGCCTCTGTTGAGCGCGCGCGAGAACGTCGCGACGGCCTTGCGGCTGGGTGGCAAGTTGAACGCGCGGGTGCTCGCAACGTCTGCGCTCGAGGCGGTGGATCTCGCGCCGCGGGTGGCGCACCGTCCGGCGCAGCTGTCTGGTGGCGAGCAGCAGCGCGTCGCGGTTGCCGCCGCTTTGGCACGCGACTCGTCGCTCGTGCTGGCAGACGAGCCGACCGGCGAGCTGGACCTGCAGAACGAGCAGCGCATACTCCGCGAGTTGCGTCGTCTGCGTGACGAGCTCGGTAGCACGGTCGTCACCGTGACGCACTCGCCAAGACTTGCCTCGACGGCCGACCGTGTGATCGAGATACGCGACGGCAGGGTCACGTGACGGC
>JALYST010000138.1 GCA_030854665.1 Actinomycetota bacterium | reverse complement strand
CCCACTGGCGTTGACAGAGCTGGGATTGATCGATGAGTACGAGTTCGTGGTGCATCCCAGACTCGCGGGCCACGGGCCGACGTTGTTCGCGGGGCTATCGAAGCATGTCGACTTGAAGCTCGTGAGCCGGCTGGAGTTCGGCTCGGGGGCAGTTGCGACGCGGTACGAGCCGAGAAGGTAGCCATCGGGTAGCCCGGAGGGGATTCGAACCCCTGACCTCTCCTTGAAAGGGAAGCGGTCGAGAAAAGCGGCCTAGAGAGTTCTCCAAGCACGAACTGATACCGGCTGCGAGCCGCAACGCGTGTCAGATAAGCGCCCAACGAAATGAAGCGAGGCGGGCAGCAGGCCGCCTTAGTCGAAGTTGCTCAGTCCCCCGACGAGGGGCGCGCTCAGGTTCGAGACACAGCGGCCCGTGTCAGCGCCTTGCGCGACGGCACAGAATGATGGCCGCCGACGAAATGCCGTTCGATCTGATGTTGACCAACAGCCAACACCCGCTCCAAGCACGACGCTTTGAGCTGTTCGCCCTCGCGGCCCCGGTCTTCCGCGGACACGGCTACCGCGGTGCGACCATGAAGGCGCTCGCGTTCGCCTGCCACCTCAGCGCGTCCGCGCTCTATCACTACTTCCCGTCGAAGCTGGCGCTCGCGACATATCACTTGACCCGGCCGCAGTTCAGCTGGAGCACGGTGCCACTCCGCCGAGCGTCGGAGCCGCTCGAGGATCTGCGCGATGCGGTCGACCTCGCGATCGCGGGGTGGCCCGATCACCACCTGTCGTTCGAGCTCGCGCGCGAAGCGGGCGTCCGGCCATCGCGCCGGAACCTCGGCGACAGATTCGGCGAAGGAGTGGCATTCATCGGTCGTGCGGTCCTGGAGGTCGCACCGGCGATCGGCCGCGAGCGTGCTCAGTCGGTGGCGCGCCATGCCTTGGCGCTTCTCGTCGCGCCGGAAACGACCGGTCTCGAGACAGATCCCGCCGAAGTGCGGGCGCGCATCGTCGATGCGCTCCGCATGGAGCTGGCGCCTGCAGGCGTCGATCCCGAGCGCTTCCTACGCGTGATGGCCACCGTGCCGGCCACCGGGCGATATACGGGCGTGGCCTAGGAAATCGAACAGAACCACCCCCCGATTCGATACGCGGCCCGATAGCGTCCCACGCATGATGTTCGCGGTCGCGGTGACCGTCGCCGCGTTGGGCCTCGTCGCGCACAACCTGCTCTCGTTGCCGCTGCCACTGTTCTCGCCCGAGACTCTCGGCCCGTTCGTCGTGTACATCGGACTCCTGGGCTGGTATCGGCTGTCGCGCGCCGCGACCGCGGCTCGCGCGACGTTCCTGCTCTGGACCGCCGCAAACTTCGTCATCGGGGCACTCCTTACAGCGCTGCCGCTCCCGATCCTGCCCTTCGTGCCGGATCAGACGCTCGGCCACTACCTGGCGCACGCGATCTATGCGCTCACGCAGGTGCCACTGCTCTGGCTGCTGATACGGCCGACACGGACGCTTGCGGCCGCCTGATGTCCCTCTTCTCCTCGCGCCTGTTCTACGACGCGATGTATCGCATCGGCGCGCCCTGGGAGGGCGCGGCCCGCTCCGAGTTGGTCGGCCTCGTCGAATCCGGACGGCTGCAACCATGCCGCGCCATCGATCTCGGTTGCGGGTCGGGCGCGAACGCCATCTTCCTGGCAGAGCACGGATTCACCGTCGTCGGCGTCGATTTCTCGCCGGTGGCGATCCGCAAGGCGCAGCGCAAGGTCGGACCGAGCAGCGGCTCCATCCGCTTCGTGCGTGCCGATCTCACCGCGCCCTCGCTCGGTGAGGCCGAAGGTGAGTACGACCTCCTCGTCGACTACGGCACGCTTGACGACCTGACCGGCGACGCGCGTTCCGCGATGGTCCGCACCATCCACCGTGTCTCGACCTCGGGCTCGCGCTTTCTGCTGTGGTGTTTCTACGGTACCCATGATGAGCTGCCGCGCATCTCCTTCACCGGACCGTCGCGACTCACAGCGCTTATCGCGCCCGGCGAGGTGGAGCGCCTCTTCGGCCTGGCGTTCTCGATCGAACGGCTCCCTGAGCCGCGCCCGGGCAGCGGTGCCGGGTGCTTCCTGATGATGAGGAGCGCAGTGAACCAAGAGCAGGATCGCGTGCTCGACCAGCGGCGCGAAGCGGTCGCGGTATGAGCGAGACCCCCCGCGCACGGCTCTTCGCCGCTCGTCACGAGGCGGGCGGTGCCCAGGGGTTGCTGCTGTGGTGGGCCCGCCGTCGCTTCGGCGACGTGCCGGGAATCGTGCGCGTACTCCTGGCCGATCCGCTGAGTGGACTGCTCGCCAGCCTCCTGTACCAGCGCGTCAACTTTGGCGCCTCGCGGCTGGGTGCCCTACAGCGCGAGATGCTGGCAACGGTGGTGAACGGGAAGATTGGCGGCGCTCCCTGACTGGGGCTCCATTCGGCGGCCGTGCGCCGCCTCACCGGAGACGAACACCTCGATCAAGAATTCGCGACCACCTGGCCCGAGTACAAGCTCGACGCGAAGACTCGAGCGCTGCTCGGCTACGCGCAGAAATTCACCGAAGCTCCCGCGGCGATCGGCGACGCGGACATCGATCAGCTCGGTGCGGCCGGCTGGGATGAGCTGGGTATCCGCCAGGCAACGTGGCTGGCCGCCTTCTACAACTTCAGCGGTCGGCTCGAGGCTGCCTCAGGGTTGCCGCTCGATCACCCTAGCGATCGCGCACTCGCCTCATTCGTGCGGTGACCGGACGCGGTCTGTAGCCCGGAGGGGATTCGAACCCCTGACCTCTTCCTTGAAAGGGAAGAGACGAAGAAAAGCGACCTAGGGCAAGCGATACCGAGAAACAGAGAGCAAATGAGAAGAACTGACGCGCCGGAC
>JALYST010000105.1 GCA_030854665.1 Actinomycetota bacterium | reverse complement strand
GAGATCTTGCAGCGGTGATGCGCCTCGTAGCGGTCGCGCAGGCCGCGCAGGATCTGAACGGTGTCGTCGACCGACGGCTCTTCGACGCGGATCTGCTGGAAGCGGCGCTCCAGTGCTGCGTCGCGCTCGAGGTACTTGCGGTACTCGTCGAGTGTCGTCGCGCCGATGGTCTGCAGCTCGCCGCGGGCAAGTGCAGGCTTGAGGATCGACGCTGCGTCGATCGCGCCCTCGGCCGCACCCGCGCCGACGAGATTGTGGAGCTCGTCGATGAACAGGATGATGTCGCCGCGCTGGGTGATCTCCTTCATCACCTTCTTGAGGCGCTCCTCGAACTCGCCGCGGTACTTCGAGCCCGCGACCAGTGCGGCAAGGTCGAGCGTGTAGATCTGCTTGTTCTTCAGGAGCTCGGGAACCTGGTTCGCGGAGATCCGCGCCGCGAGCCCTTCGACTACGGCGGTCTTGCCGACGCCCGGCTCGCCGATCAGCACGGGATTGTTCTTCGTGCGGCGCGACAGGATCTGCATCACGCGCTCGATCTCCGTCTGGCGGCCGACGACCGGGTCGAGCTTGCCCTCGGAGGCCTGCTTGGTCAGGTTGCGCCCGAACTGGTCGAGGAGCTTGGAGCTCTTCGCCTTCTCGCCGGGAGCCGCGGCGCCACCCTGCTGGCGGCGGCCGGGACCGGAGAGCATCCGGATGATCTCGTTGCGAATCTTGTCAGCATCCGCGTCGAAGTCGAGGAGGATGCGCGCGGCAACGCCCTCGTTTTCACGCACGAGGCCGAGCAGGATGTGCTCGGTGCCGATGTAGTTGTGTCCCAGCGAGAGCGCTTCGCGCAGTGCCAACTCGAGCACCTTCTTGGCGCGCGGCGTGAATGGGATCTGGCCGGTCGTGACCTCGTCGCCCTGTCCGACGATCCGGGCGACCTGCGCGCGGACCTCCTCGACCGTGATGTCGAGCGACTCGAGCACCCGTGCGGCGAGGCCTTCCTCTTCGCGCAGCAGCCCGAGCAGGATGTGCTCGGTGCCGATGTAGTTGTGCTTGAGCGCGCGCGCCTCGTCCTGCGCGAGAACGACGACTTGCCGGGCCCGTTCGGTGAATCGTTCGAACAAACTCGTCCTTTCCTGGCTGGGACGGCAATCGTAGCCCAGGGGGCGGAGGCTATGTCCCCCGGCTTTACGGACTCCTTACCGGTCGTATCGGCGCAGGGCGAGCCCGGCAAAAGAGCGTTTTTGCACGAAACGGAAATTCCTGCCTGAGAGGGCTGAGATGACGTTGTCGTAGCCCGGATCGGCCCGTCCGGCGGATCGGTAATGCGACAGGACCAGCCACACGCGCCGGTAGGGCCTGAGCGCCTCGCTGATCGGCCGCTCCGGCATCAAGACCGTCTTGATAAACGTCGCCGAGGCGCGGCTCCAGGGGTCGGCTGGATAGACCGCCCTCGCCCGATTCGAACGCGCCGCCGCGGTTCCCTCGAAGTACAGCTCGAACGGCAGCCGGATGTAGGGGGCGTAGAAGAGCACTCCGTCACCGGGGTGGCTCGACGCGGCCACGTAGACGCTCGCACCCCGATAGTCAGCGCCACCGTCCGCGTACCAGCGCACCAAACCGTAACCGGCCAGCACGAGCACCAGGACGACCGCTGCCGCCAGGCTGGGGCCGTGCAGCTTGTCGAGAACGACCGCAACCAAGACGAGCAGCGGAGGGGCGAAGATCATGAAGTAACGGACTATGAAGAGCGGCTGCCAGACCAGGCCCGCCGCCGTGACGAGATACGCAGGCACAACGAGCCACGCGACCAGCAATGTCACCGGCCAGGAGTAGCGTCCGGCCGCACGCCACCACGCGTACGCCAGACCGACAGTCAGCGCAGCGAGCAACACCACCAGCACGGCACGCGGGAAATGGTCTCGGAACGAGATCGTAAGTCGGCCGGGAAGGTTTCCGGAAGCCCAAGCGATGCCGGCCGATGCCTTGGTCTGGGTCACGAAGTAGACGAGCGGCACGAGCAGCATGAAAAACCCGCCCAGAGACGTGGCTGCCAGACGCCACCGCACTCGCTCCCGCGGCAGAGCAGCCAGCGACAGCGCATGCGCGACGGGCACCACAGCCGCGAGGACAAAGGCATACACGCTCAGCGCCGAGACGACCGCGTACAGCGCCCAGACTGCCGCCGACGGTTCCTGGACGCCGCGGACGAAGAGATACGTCGCGCCGACCACGAGCAGCAACGCCAGGAGATATTCGTGCGCGGTTTGTGCGTACTCGACGTGCACTGGATTGATCGCGAAGAGGATCGCGGCGATCGCAGCGATCCTCGCGGCGAAGAGGCGCCGCACGAGCAGGAAGAACGTCGCCGAGGCTGCGACGAAAGCGGCGAGTGACAGCGCCCGCGCGGCCCCCTCGCCACCGTTCCCGCCCGCGAGCAGATGAAGGAGCGTGAAGTAGAGGCTCCCGTTCGTCTCGCGGTGGACGATCAGCTCGCCGAAACGGTGCCAGGGCAGGCGCGCCATCGTGACGCTGACCGCCTCGTCGCTCGTAAATCCCTTCGAGCCCAGGAAGACCGCGCCCGTGATCAGCGCCAGGCAGGCCGGCAGGAGAGGCAGTGCTCTTTCGGCCTTGGCCCCTATTTCGTGCACGGTCGCGGGACGATCTGCGGCACGGAGTAGCGCGGCGCATTCAGATTCCGTCGGCGCAGGTCGAGCGCGGTCGCGAGATTGTTCGCCCTCGCGTCGCGAACCGAGAGCGGCTTGAGCTTCCAGCGCCACTCGATCATGCGGAGGATCGAGGCGCTATCGAAGACACGGTGCGAAACGAAGCGGCGGCGAGCGAAGGGTGAGATCACGACAGTCGGCACGCGAAAGCCGCGGACCTGCAAGTCCTCGGAAACATCTGGGGCGCGAGGCGGTAGGACGTGGTCGAAAAAGCCACCCCACTCGTCAAAGGTGATCACGAGAACGCTGGAGCGCCAGTTCGGGCTCGTCCGCACTGCGTCATACGTCTTGTTCAGGAAGTGCTCGCCTGCGCGAATGTCGCCGAACGGGTGGTAATCCGCCGAGGTCCCTTGGCGGCTACCTGCTCGAGGCGGGTCGACGAATGCGACGTGTGGCAGGCGCCCGGCTCTGCAATCGGCGAGGAATGTGTCATACGAGCGAATGATCGAGTCGTACTTGTGGCCCCAACTCGACAGGAAAGACTCGCCGCTGCCGTAGCTGCGCCCCTTCAGCCCTCGCTGCGCGAGGCGGTCCCAGATCGTCGGGAGCGTGAGCGTTTCGTTCGAGTCGTAGAGGCCTTTGGCCACGCCTGCGTGCTGGTAGACGCGGTTCGGATGGGTCTCGGCCATGACCGCTGAGAAGTAGCGGTCACAAACGGTCCAGTCGTGCGCTGCAGGACCTAGAAACGGCAGATCGGCTCGCGTGTAGTAACCGATCGCGTACCGGTCGCTGTAGGCCGTCCGTAGGAAGCCGTCGCATTTCCCACCGTTGTACTGAATGCGTCCGGCCTCGGATGTATGGTCGGGATCCGGGTGCCCACAACCTTGATAGTCCGGCGCGAGCTTGTAGGTCGCATTCTCGCGGCCGTTCCGATCGGCATACCGGAGCCCAGCCTGCTTGCCGTCGGCGCCGGGCAGCCAGCCGAGCAGGTGATCGAACGAGCGGTTCTCCATCATCACGACGATCACGTGCTGGATTCCCGAGCGTTCCGGTTTGGGCAGGGCACCGGCGGCGTCGAGACCGTCGAAGCCGCGCAGAGCTGCTCGCGCCACCGGGCTCGTCGAGGCGAGCGCAGCGGCGCCCGCCAGCAGGAACTCGCGCCTGGGCAGCCTTCGTTCTGATTCTCCCGCCATCTGGGACAAGAACCTAGTCGTTACCGGCTGCGGGCGATCCTTCGGCCTAAACCTCGGGCGATCATGCCGAGCTGTACGACGAACGGCCACGGATCGTCGTGCGCAAAGACTGCGTCCGTGTAGGGGAGCTTTGCAAAGACCGGCCCGGAGCCGCCGAGGCCGGGACGCTCGTGCCCGCTCCCCGACAGAAACGTCATCGCCCAGCGTTTCGTCGCTTCGATCTGTCGAGACGGTGGCACTGACTCGCCCATCAGGTCTCGATATGCGATCAGCGGAAGATCGACCCCGGCCGCAGCAGCAAGACCGTGCCACTGTCCCAGCCGGGGGTTGACCTCCATGAACTTGAGCTCGCCGTCGCGCGGGTCGAGCTTGAACTCGACGTCCGACAGACCGTGACAGCCGATCCCTTTCAAGTAGGCGACGCCGAGCTCTTCGACCCGCGGGATTCGGATCGATTCTCCGACACGCGTCGTCCCGATTCCGGGCGGAATCTGTCTGATCTTCCGCCCGGTGAAGATCCCCCGCGCTTCGGCCTTGGGCGAGAGGTAGGCACCGAGGAAATAGAGCTGCTCGTCTCCGCCTGGAATCCACTCCTGCACGAGCGGATCGAACGGCTGCGCACGCTCCACGGCACGCTCCGCCTCCTCGAGCGAGTTGCATTGCATGCCTTTCACCCCGAACGCGTCGACGAATCCCACCGGATCGGACGGTTTGACGAGAACCGGAAAGCCGAATTCCGCCGTGGCGGTCTTGCTCGTCCGGGGAATCGGGATTCCCAGTTGAGCCGCTTGCTCGACCTGGTAGCTCTTCTGCTGGATTCGCAGCAGCGCGTCGCCGATCGGAAACGGAAAGAGAAACGAGCCGGCCAGCCGCTCGCCGTGACGCGCGATCGAGTTCAGGTACGCGTCCGACGTCGGGAAGATGGGCACCCGTGCCGGAAGCCCGCTCGCAAGATTTTCCATGGCGTCGATGAATCCCGCTTCGTCGTTCCGCGGATCGGGACAGGCCACGTGCTCGGCGAACCGCGATCTCAGGCCGACGGCCCGCGGCGAATCGTTGAGCACGAGCACTCGGAGACCCGCTCGCCCCAGCGAGCGGATCGCTGCCAGCGCAGTGACCGAATCCGCTGCGGCCACGACCGCCGTTCCAGCGCGCCGGCTCAAGTCAAGCCGCCGACCAGGAGATCGACTCGCCGCCGAGCTGCGCCTCGTAGCTCAAGATGCCGAACACAACGCGCATTCCTCCGAGCATGGGAATCTGCGATTTGTAGGCCCGGCACGCACGAAGCTTGGCCGCCTGTGCCAAGGCAGGCGCCTTGATTGCGTGCCACTCGCGGTCCGGCTGGGCAGCCGCGGGAACTTCGTGGGCCCAGGCGGCATAGGGCTGCTCCGCATAGAGCGCAATCCTGGCGTCGACCCGGAGACCGGCGAGTAGGAGCGTCGAGAGCCAGGCGTGGTCTTCGTTCGCCAACGGGAAAGCGGGGATCAGGACCACATCGCTCTCACCGACCGCGTCGACGATCACACGCAGAATCTCCTCTTCGACGAGCACTCGCTCGTAATCCTTGTCGAGGTAGGGCAGCCGAACGGGCTCTGCCCCGACGATTCGACAAGCTTCGTCGTCTTCCAGCGCACGCGCGCGTGCGGCCTCGGCCGCGCTACGGAAGCCGCTCTTGCTGTCCCACGGCCCCGCCTCCACGGTCGCCGCCTCGTCCCCGGCGAAAACCGTGACGACGCGGACCGAGTGTCCCGCGCGTGTCGCCGTCGCGATCGTCGCGCCCAGAGAAAGGACAGCGTCGTCCGGGTGCGGCGAGATGACGACGATCCGACCCTCGAGCGGCGGCGGACTGACCTGGTCCCCGGTCATCGGCCGTCTCCGTACTCCTGGTACGCATGCGCCCCGAGACCGGTGATGAGACCCGCGCCGAAAGCGGCGTGCTGCAAACCGCGAACGAGCATCTGCCGCCCCAACACAGGTGCCGTTACCGCGAGAGCTGCTCCCTCCCCGAGGCGTACCACGCCGTGCGCAACGCGCTTCAGCCGGCGGGCCCGTGAGTCCTCCAGCTCCCTGAGACAGAGACTGAGCGTGTTCCCTCGCCGATACTCCCGCCGAAGCAGCCATGAAACGCTCATGCGCGCAGCGGGAATCGACTCGTAGACGCGGGCGTCGGGAGCCCAAACGATTTTTGCGCCACTTAGGTACACGCGCATGAAGAAGTGCGTGTCCTCCCCACCGAGCAGGCCGAAGCGTTCACTGAACGGAGCCCCTGCCGGCTCGAGGACGCTCCTGTGCACCAGAGCGTTGCCCGTATAGGCGAAGTCGAGCTGCTCGTCCTGCGGATATGTGAGCGCCGCCAGAAACCGCCCCTTGTCGAACCAGCCGGGCGCGGGAGCTTCATCGAACGCGGGAATCACCGGGCCGACGACGACCTGTGCCTGTGTGCGCTCCTGAGTCCGCAGCAGCTCGGCGAGCCAGCCCGATTCGGCCCACTCGTCGTCGTCGATGAAGGCGATGAGGTCCGCGTCCGCGGCGTGCTGCAGGGCAGTGTTGCGCGCGGCAGAGATTCCGCGCCTGGGCTCGATCACGTATTCGACCGGCCAGGGGAGCCGGCCGAAGGCCTCGACGACCGGACGAGCCGAGCCCGACTCGTCGTTGTCCACGACCACGATCCTGGCGAGCGCGGCCGGCGTGTCGAGCACCTGATCTCCGAGGCTGTGAAGGAGACGCCGCAGCCCGTTGGGACGCCTGAAAGTGGCTACGCAAACGGCGACCGTCACAGGAAATCGGAGTTTAGCCCGGGTATTGCCGCGCCCTCAGACCGCAACTACAATTCGCCAGCGGTCAAGGGGAGAAACAGCAGCGTTGGACCGTGCGCTGCGACTCGAGGGATACTCATGCGACGGGAACGATTCCGACTCAATAGTCCGAATGTCATCGCGGAAACGATCGACGGCGAGGCGATTCTCGTCGATCTCCGAACGGGCAGCTACTACAGCATTCAGGGCAGCGGTTCGACGCTGTGGGACGCGATCGCGGCGGGGGCCAGTGTGGATCGGCTCGCGGACGCAGTGGCAAGCGCGTACTCCGTCGAACCCAGCGCCGCCGAGGAGGCGGTCTCATCGTTCTGTGCGGAGCTTGAACGGGAAGGCCTGATCGTCTCGCTCGACGGCATGGCCGACTCCACCCCTGAACCGCCCTTCGACCTCTCGTCGTCGAACGGACAGGTGTTTTCTCCGCCCGCCGTCGAGAAATACACCGATATGCAGGACCTCGTGCTCCTCGACCCGGTTCACGAGGTCGACGAGCGCGGGTGGCCGCATGCACGGGCCTAGCCCCGGCCGCGCAATCGTCAGCGGAGAAGTCGTCGCGCCGGAAACCGAGGATCAGCTGGAGTGGCTGGAAGGGCTCGATGCCCGTTTCGAGGCAGCAGCTGCCAACACCTCCGGACCGATAGAGCGTTGCTACCAGTTGGCCGGCCGGCCGCTCCGGGTTCTCTTCGCCGGCGAGACGATGCTCCGCCGATTCGCACCGGCGCTCGAGCACCTGCGCGTCCCTGACGCGCCCGACGGAGCTCACACCGTCAGCGTCTGGGATGCGGCCTCGACAGGCACTGAGCCGGCGCCGGTGTCCGTTCCGGAGGAGAGTCCCCTCGGGACGGTGTTCACCCACTCAGACCTCACGCGTCGGGCGCTGTACATGGTGGGCCTGCGATCGCTGAGCGTCTTCGACGCCGAAGCGAATGCTTCCTGGTACTGGACCGGCGACGCTGCGCGCCTGCCCGGGTGGGAGTGTGCAAGCCCGATCCGGCACGTCCTCCACTGGTGGCTGTCGTCGCAGGGCCTGCAGCAGGTACATGGAGGCTCGATCGGCACCGAGCGCGGCGCGGTTCTGATCGTCGGCCGCGGCGGACGAGGGAAGTCGACCACGACGCTCTCCGCGCTTGGATCCGGCTTGAAGTACGTCGGTGACGATTACGTCGCGGTGGAGCTTGCGCCGAAGCCGATCGTCCACAGTCTCTACAACGCCGGCAAGCTCGAGCCACATCACCTCGCTCGCTTTCCTCACCTGCGCGAGCTCGCGACGCTGGACGTCTCGGACCCCCTCACCGACTTCGAGAAACCGAAGGCGATCGTGTACGTCCACGCGCACTTTCCAGCGCAGACGGTGGCCAGCCTGCCGCTCGTGGGCATCGTCATCCCGACAATCGATCTTTCACAGCCGACCGCGATCGTGCCCGCGTCGCGCGGCGAGGCCCTGCGCGGCCTGGCGCCGAGCACGCTCTTGCAGCTCCATGTCGGAGATCAAAGTCTGTTGTCGGGGTTGACCGAGCTGGTCGGACAACTCCCTGCGTTCACCCTCCGGCTCGGCCCGGACGTCGAGAGCGTCGGTCCCCTGATCGCGTCCCTCGTCGACGATCAGGCTGTCGATGGCTGATCCTCTCGTCACCGTCATCATGGCGTCGTTCAACGGAGAGCGGTTTCTCCGGGAGGCGCTCGACAGCCTCTTCGCCCAGGACTACGCGCCGTTCGAGATTGTGTTCGTCGACGACGGCTCCACCGACGGAACCGCAGAGATCGCCCGGACGTACGACGTCCGCTACGTCCACCAGATGAATGCCGGCCTCGCCGCAGCGCGCAACACGGGCATGCGGGAAGCGCGCGGCGAGCTCGTCACCTTCCTCGACGACGACGACTTGATGCCGCCGGACCGGCTGCGAACGCAGGCCGGGTACCTGCAGTCTCACCCGGACATCAGCTGCGTGCTCGGCCGCCAGGAGTGGATCGATGCTCCGCCCTGGCTACCGCGGGACCCCGTTTTCGGCGACCTGGCAGGAATCCCGTTCGCAGCCGCGATGGTCCGCCACGAGGCACTGCAGGCCGTCGCAGGCTTCGACGCCACCGTCCAGTACGCCGAAGATCGTGATCTCCTGATCAGACTCCGCGAGCACGGGTTCGGGATCGAGGTCCTACCCGAGATCGTGTTGCTGCGCCGCTACCACGGTGAGAACATGACCGCCCCGTCCAATCGCCCCGAGGTACATCCGCTGACGCGCTCGCTGAAAGGAAAGCTCGACCGCCAGCGCCGGCGGCGCGAGACACCGAATTGATCAGCGTCGTCATCCCCGCGTTCAACGCCGAGCCGTATGTCGCCGAAGCGATCGAGAGCGCGCTTGCACAGACACTGCCCCCGGCCGAGGTCATCGTCGTGAACGACGGTTCGACAGACGGCACCGAGTCCGTCGTTCGCGGCTTCGGGGAGACGGTCCGCTACGAACTCCAGGAGCGCGCCGGCAACGGCGCTGCCCGAAACCGCGGCGTCGAGCTCTCGCAGGGCGACTACCTCGCCTTCCTCGACGCAGACGACCGCTTCGTGCCCGACAAGCTCGAGCGGCAGATGGACGTCCTGACCGCGGACCCGGAGGTCGACGTCGTTTTCGGGCACGTACGCGAGTTCATCAGTCCCGAGCTCGACCCCGAGCTCGCGGCACGTCTACGCCGGCCTGCGGCGGACGCTCCGTGGGCCGCGCCGAACCTGATGCTCATTCGAAGACGGTCCTTCAAGCGCGTCGGCCCCTTCTCGGCCGACCTGAAGGTGGGAGTGACGGTCGATTGGTACGCGCGAGCGCTCGAGGCCGAGCTGACCATGTTCATGCTGACCGACGTCGTCCTGGAGCGGCGGCTGCACTCCGAGAACAACGGCCTCCGGGAACGCGACTCGCGCGCGCAGTACCTGCACGTCCTCAAAGCATCGCTGGATCGCCGGCGCGCCCACGCCGCTCGGCCCACCGACAAGCCGTCCTCGCCCTGACAGCCGGAGCTCGCGGTCTCCCGGCTCGGCTCTGGCCCAGCGCCCGCCAGGAGCTTCTTCTGCGGGCGGTCTTCGCACCAGACGAGCCGGCGCAGCTCGCCTGGAACGACCTTCGGCCGTCCTTCGACCTCGACCGGATGGAGGACGGCTCCTTCGCGCTGATGCCGCTCCTCTACCGCCGGCTCGAGTCGTGGCAGGTGGACGAGCCGCTGATCCCCAGGCTGCGAGGCCTGTATCGACACAGCTGGTATCGCGGCAACGTTCTCCTCGAGCGGCTCAAGGAAGTCAACGCACTGGCCGCCGAGCTGCAGATCGACCTCCTGATCGCGGACGAGCCGCTCCTGATCGAGCGCGTATATCGCGATCCCGGCCTCCGCCCTGCCACGCGCCTCGATCTCCTGATCCGACCGGAAAGTGCGGACGTGCTGATCAGAGGCTTGGAGCAGCATGGTTGGCACCGCGCGTCTCCCCACTCTCTGTGGCTGCAGCATCCAAGCGGGCCGTTCGCGGTACTCCAACACCGCATCCTCCCGAAGTACGCCGCGCTGGGGGTCGATGCGACGACTAACCACTGGCTCAACTCCACGGACCAGCTCTTGCGAACTTGTGTCGGCGAGGTAAGGCAAAGCACGGTGGGTCGATTGCAATGGATCGCCGACGCGAAGCTTCAGATCGCTGCGGAACCGGCAGAGATCGACTGGGAGCGGCTGCTTCAGACCACGACCTCCTGCCACCTCGGGCTGCATCTCCGCGATGCACTCTCTTACCTTTCGCGAACCGTCGCCGCCTCAGTGCCAGGTGACGTGCTGGCACGACTCGAAGAGAGACGGCCGGGCCCGCAGGAGCAACTCGCCCACGGCCTCAGTCGCGTCGACGGAGCGGCGATAGCGCACAGGGTGCTTCCGGCGGCTGCTCGCAGAGCGCTCCGCCGGCTCAGCTCTCTCCGCTAGCGCCACGACTCCGCGTTGTCTTGAGGGTCGTAGCCAATGTCCTCACGTGCATCGCCGATGTCCCAGAACCGCCACGTGTTTGCCGATACGCCGTAGTAGACCCCGAAGCGAAGCTCGTCGGGAGCTTCGATGGCACCCCGTACCAATCGGATGAGATCTTCATGGGTCAGCAGGGTCGCGAAATGCCGCGGATGCTGCGGACGCCCACTCGGGTTGCAGGTTCCTATTCGCAGGCAGATGACGGAAAGTCCGTGCTCGTCTGCGTAGTAGCGGCCGGCGGCCTCACCGAACGACTTGCCGACGCCGTAGGCACCGTCCGGTCGCACGGGGTGACGTGTCGTGATCTGCGGAATCGTCCCCGGATCGAGTGACCCGTACTCGCCGCGCACGATCTGCGCGTAGGGATCGTCGCGCTCGTAGTTCCCAGTCACGTGATTCGAGCTCGCATAGATGACGCGCCTGACTCCGTTGAGCCGCGCGGCCTCGAGCGCGTTGAAGGTGGCCGGAAGGTTGTTGCGCCGCACGACGTCCCACGGAGTCGAGGCGCTCGCCTC
>JALYST010000075.1 GCA_030854665.1 Actinomycetota bacterium | reverse complement strand
AGGACGTCGTCCACCAGCTGTTCGCCGAGGTCGCCCCGCGCTTCGCGGAACGTCCCGGCGGCTATACGCGGATCGTCAAGCTCGGGCCGCGGCTGGGTGACGCTGCGGAGATGGTCTACCTCGAGCTCGTAGACTACGAGCCTGCCGGCTCGTCGCCGGCGGCCACCGCAGCGTCGTAGCGCGGCGAACCGATGCTCCTGCTCGGAGCGATCCTGCTGGCGATCTTCGTCCTGCCATCCCCGTGGGGGATCGTCGCCGTCGCCGCGGGCGGTCTCATCGACATCGCTGAGTCGATCGTGTTCCTGAAGTGGTCGCGGCGCCGCCGCGCCGTCACGGGCGTCGAAGCGCTGGTCGGCAAGACCGCCGTTGTCAGCTCGCCGACGCAGGTCCGCGTCGCCGGGGAGATCTGGCAGGCGAGGTCCGATGACTTCCTCGTCGAGGGTGACGAGATGGCTGTGACCGGCGTCGACGGTTTGACGCTGCAGGTCAGCCGGCGGAACCGAGCGCCGCGCTGACCGCTGCGATGATCACGCCGCCCAGCGTGACCGACGCAAGCGCGCGGATGAAACCGACCTGGAAGAACTTCCAGCGCAGCCAGGCCAGAATCAGAAGCTCGAGTGCGACGACTGCGATCGCAGAGTAAAGCGCTGCCTGATAGTGCGGGATCAGGAACGGCAGGGTATGGAGAATGCCTCCGACAAACGTTCCGACACCGGTGATCGCGCCCCGAACCATCGGGCTCCCTCGGCCGGTCAGCTCGCCCGTATCCGAGAGCCCTTCGGAGAAGGCCATCGACACGCCTGCTCCGAACGCGGTGGCCACGCCCGCGATGAATGCGAAGTGCGGCTTGTGAGTGACGACCGCGACGGAGAAGATCGGCGCCAGCGTCGAGAGCGAGCCGTCGATGAGCCCCACCATCGCCGGTTGCACTCGCTGCAACAGGAAGGCTTGACGGTCCGTCATTGGCTAGAGTATATCAAACCGATCGCAAATCGTTAGAGCATAAGGCGAACCTGACAAACACAGTCAGGGAGACCTGACGTGCGGCTGAAGCTAACGCTCGAGTACGACGGCACCCACTTCCACGGCTGGGCGGTGCAGCCGGGCCTGCGCACGATCGAAGGAGTCTTGCGCGATGCGCTCGACTCCTTCCCCTCGTACGCCGGCCTCGCGGTCGCAGGGCGAACCGACACGGGCGTGCATGCACTCGGCAACGTCGTCAGCGTCGACGTCGAGGGCGGCCCGCCGGCGCAACGGGTCGCAGAGGCGCTCAACGTGGCGCTGCCGGACGATGTCGCCGTCGCCTCCGCGGAAGAGATGGGGCCGGACTTCAATGCGCGGCACTCGGCGCGCTTGCGCAGCTACCGCTACCGCATCTGGCGCAGGCGCGAGTCGTCACCGTTCGAGCAACGACGGTCCTGGTGGTACGCACGGCCGCTCGACGAGGAGCGTCTGGCGGTTGCGGCCGATCTCCTGGTGGGTGCGCACGACTTCCGGGCGTTCACGCCGACCGAGACGCAGCACCAGTCGTTCCGCCGCAACGTCACGGCGGCGGCGTGGCACCGACGCGGCGACGCGCTCGAGTTCGAGATCACCGCCAACAGCTTCCTCAGGCACATGGTGCGGACGCTCGTCGGCACCATGCTTCAGGTGCCGCCGGAGCGCATCGCACCGCTACTCGAAGGGCGCGAGAGGACGGACGCCGGACCGACCGCTCCGCCGTGGGGGCTGTACCTCACGTCGGTGGCATACGACTAACTAGCATCGACCTATGCGCTTTCCCGTAGTTCTGTTCGATCTCGACGGCACCGTGATCGACTCCGGCGCGATCATCCTCGCTTCGATGCGGCACGCCGCCAAGGAGGTCCTGGGTACCGAGTTTCCCGACGAGGAGCTGATGGCGGCGGTCGGAGGGCCCGGGTTGGAAGAGCAGATGCACGCACTGGCTCCCGACAGGGTCGCCGAGCTCGTCGACGTCTATCGCGCTCACAACGAGCCGCTCCACGACGAGCTCGTCTGCTGTGCGGGGATGGACGACGTGCTCGTCCGGCTGAAGAACGAAGGCCGCCGGCTCGGCATCGTGACCGCGAAGCGGCGCCAGACCGTCGAGCTTGCGTTCGCGCGCCTTCCGATCGCGCATCTGTTCGAGACGGTCGTCGGTGGAGACGAGACGGAGCGCCACAAGCCCGATCCGCAACCGCTGTTGCTCGCACTCGACCGGATGGGCGCCAGCGCAGACGAGGCTGCCTACGTCGGCGACGCGCCGTTCGACGTCAAGGCGGCGAAGGCTGCGGGTTTGTTTTCCATCGGCGTCACGTGGGGCGGCATCCATGCGCGCGAGCGGCTCGAGGCCGAGGAACCTGATGCGCTCGTCAACACGACGGAGGAGCTACTTGGCGTCCTCTAAAGCGGAGAAGCGCGCGGCCGAGCTGCGCGACCTGCTCACGTACCACCTCTACCGTTACCACGTCCTCGACGATCCCGAGGTCTCGGACGCGGAGTACGACACCCTCTACGACGAGCTGCTCCAACTGGAGAAGGCGAACCCGAAGCTCGTCGCGCCCGATTCGCCGACGCAGCGTGTGGGGGCTCCGCCGTCGGAAAAGTTCCAGAAGGTCGAGCACCCGTCTCCGATGGGCTCGCTCGAGAAGGTCACGACGGACGAGGCGGTCGAGAAGTGGCACCAGGACGTGGTCAAGCGGCTCGGTACGAGCGACGTCGCGTACGTGACCGAACCAAAGATCGACGGGCTCTCGATCAACCTCATCTACGAGGACGGGGTCTTCGTACGCGGCGCCACGCGGGGCGACGGCCGGCTGGGGGAGGACGTGACGCCGAACGTGCGCACGATCAAGGCGATCTCGATGCGCATGCAGCTCGCCGAGGGCGAGACGCCGCCGCCGCTACTCGAAGTACGCGGCGAGGTCTATCTCCCGCTCAGCGGCTTCAACGAGCTGAACGAGCGTCTTGTCGCCGAGGGGAAGAAGCCGACGCCGAACCCGCGCAACGCGGCGGCAGGCTCGCTGCGACTGAAGGACTCCACGATCACCGCCGAACGCCCTCTGTCGATCTGGGTCCACGGCCTTGGCCACCGCGAGGGCCTCCCCGCGAAGGGTCACTGGGAGTCGCTCGAGTGGCTGCGCGCGCACGGGTTCCGCACGAACCCGTACGCGAAACGGCACGAGACCGTTGAGTCGGTCGCCGCTGCCTGCCGTGACTGGGAGAAGCGGCGGATCGAGCTCGACTACGAGATCGACGGGATCGTGATCAAGGTCGACTTCTTCGATCAGCAGCGCCGGCTCGGTGCGCTTCACGACAGACCGCGCTGGGCGCGCGCCTTCAAGTGGGCGCCGATGACCGCGCAGACGAAGCTGAACAAGATCCACATCCGCGTGGGCCGTACAGGCGCGCTGAACCCGTGGGCGCAGCTCGAGCCGGTCGAGGTCGGCGGCGTCACGGTGTCGCAGGCAACGCTGCACAACGAGGACGACATCAACCGCAAGGACATCCGCCAGGGCGACAATGTGATCGTCCAGCGCGCGGGTGACGTCATTCCTCAGGTCGTCGGGCCGGTGCTGCCCCATGCGAAGGGGACGAAGCCGTTCAAGATGCCGAAGAAGTGCCCGCTCTGCGGCGTGGACATCGTCAAGCCGGAAGGCGAGGCGATGCATCGCTGCCCGAACCGCGCCTGTCCCTCTCGCGGCCTCGAGTCACTGATCAACTGGGTGCAGGCCGCCGCGGACATCGAGGGAGTTGGCGAGCAATCCGTGCGCCGCCTGTGGGATCTCGGGCTCGTGCGCTCGCTACCGGAGCTGTACAGGCTGACGAAGGAACAGCTGATGGAGGTCGAGGGCTACGGCGAGATCTCCGCGACGAGCGCGATCGAGTCGATCGAGGCGTCGAAGCAGGTTCCTTTCCATCGCGTCATGTTCGGGCTCAACATCCCCGACGTCGGCTGGGTGACGGCCCAGAATCTCGCGCGTCACTTCGAGAACGTGGACCGTCTGCTGGAGGCCGCGCAGGAGGACATTCTCGAGGTGGAAGGCATCGGCCCGGAACGGGCGGAGGCGATCGCCGAGTGGTTGGCGGACGAAGCGAACCGCGCGCTCGTGGAGGAGCTGCGCTCGCTCGGTCTGCGCTTCGAGATCGGCGACGAGCTGAAGCCGGTGGAAGGCCCGCTGACCGGCAACACGTACGTGATCACAGGCACGCTCGAAGCCTTCACGCGCGACGAAGCGGCGGCAGCGCTGGAAGCCAAAGGCGCGAAAGTCGTCAACTCCGTCTCGAGCAAGACAACAGGTCTCGTCGTCGGCGAGGAGCCTGGCAACTCGAAGCTGACGAAGGCGCGCAAGGTCGAAGTCGCGCTCCTGTCCGAAGCCGACCTGGTTGAGCTCCTGCGGAGCTGACGCCCGGTTGTCTCGTGCCGCTAGGAGCCGGCCAGGATTTGCGCGAACCGATCTTGCGCTCGGCGGGCCCACCAGTAAGACAATGGATGGCCGTTCTGCACTACTGCGAACGCGTAGCGGTCGCTGACATAGCCGGACAGCGACGACGCGATGTCCGTCGTCCCGGTCTTCGCCAGGACACGACCTCGCGCCGGCGGCTTGCGCAGACGGTTTTGCAGCGTTCCGTTCACTCCTGCCACCGGGAGCGCGGCCAGTAGGGCCGGGCGCACGGCCGGGTCGGCCCACGCGACCTCCAGCAGCCGGCCGAGAGCGTTCGCCGTCAGGCGGTCGAGCCGCGACAGGCCCGAGCCGTCGACGATGCGCACCCCCGTCATCGGCACGCCGGCCTCGGCGAGCGTCTGCGTAACCACCGTGGCTCCCGCGGCGCTGGTGCCGCGGTCGAGCTCGGCGAGCCCCACTTGCTTCAGCAACATCTCTGCGGTGAAGTTGTCGCTCTCGCGGTCCATGAAGCGCACCATCGCCGCGAGCGTCGGCGACGAGACGCTGGCGAGCAACTCCGACCACTCGTCGGCCGCCCCGGTGCGGACGGGCCCGTCGACCGCGATGCCCGCTGTTCGCAGCGCGTCGCGGAAAGCGGTTGCAGCCGCGAGCGCCGGCGTGCGAGAGACGGCGCGTCCCACACGAGCGCGGTCGACGACGAGTGCCGAGAGTGGCGGAGACTCGTCGATGAAGAAACCTGGCTTCCACCCGGCCACGATGCGGCGCGCGTCGTAGGCGCTTTCGTCGCCGGTCACCCCTTCCGTCACGCTCCGAATGCCCAGGGACTTGACCTGTGCGGCGAGGGCGCGAAGGTCGGCACGGGACAATGTGGGATCGCCGTTGCCCTTCAGGACCAGGGAGCCGGTCCACTGCGTCCCAACCTGCTCGCCCTCACCGAGCACGTCGGTCTCGATCCGGAATGCGGGACCGAGCCGCGCGAGAGCCGCATAGGTGAGTGGCAGCTTCTCGTTCGACGCCGGCGCCAGCGGCCGGTCGCCGTTCTGCTGGAAGAGGACGGTGCCGGAAGCGAGATCGAAGGCCACGGCTGCCGAGCGTGCGGGGGCGACATGAGGGACGCGAAGCGCACGGGCGAGCCGGAGCTGCAGCTGCGAGTCCTGCGCCGGCCCTGCCGCCGTCCCGGCCGGTGCCGCGAGAGCGACCAGCGTGAAGAGGGCGGTGAGAAGACGGCGGCTCACGCAGAATCCATTTTTCGACCCTGAATCCCATTGCGTCAAGAAGATGGGCCTTTGCAGGCCAGAAGATAGTCCGGGCGGCCCATGTGCGGGGAGGGTCGGGGGTCGATACTTGCCGGAAGCCCTGGACCCGGCCTAAACCGCCATGATCCACGAAGAGATCCGCTCACTGCTCGAGACTCCGCCGGACGGCGAGGACGCGCCGACGATCGACGCCATCGAGGACACACTCACAGCCGGGTATGCGAGAGCGCTCGCTCTCGAGGCGGAGCGGTGGCGGCTCGAGCGCAGGATCGCAGAGGTCGCGGCAAGACTCGGGGGCAAGTCGCAAGACGACGAGCACTCCGAGCTCACCCAGCTCGGGCAGCGGCTGTCGGCGGCCGACGGCGACCTCAGCAAACTTCGCGGGCTCCTTTCCTCGCTGCGCAGCCGCGCAGAAGAGGTCCGGGCAACCGTCTGATCAGCATCACTGGTAGGGGTACTAACTAGACGATTCCGCTTCTGACCGCGTAGACGGCGGCCTGGATGCGGTTGTCGATCTGCAGCTTCATCAGGATGTTCGAGATGTGGTTCTTCACCGTCTTCGGACTGATGTGAAGCTCGGCGGCGATCATCGCGTTGTCCTTGCCGTTGGCGATCAACTTCAGCACCTCGATCTCGCGGTCCGAGAGCTCGGCGCGGATCGTGCTCTCGATCTCCGGCTGAGTGCTGGACGCTCGCACGCGCTGCAAGACCTTCGAGGCGATCGTCGGGGAGATCAGAGACTCGCCCATCGACGCTGCCTTGATTCCTGCGATCAGCTCCTGAATCGACGAGTCCTTCAGCAGGTAGCCACACGCGCCGGCCAAGATGGCGTCGATCACGTCGTTGTCCTGGTCGGAGATGGTCAGCATCACGACGCGCGTGAGTGGGGCGATCGTCGAGATGTGGCGTGTCGCTTCCACGCCGCCCATGCCGGGCATGTTCAGATCCATCACGACGACGTCGGGCGCCACCTCGCGAACGATGTTCAGGGCCTCTTGACCCGCGGAGGCCTCCCCGACGACGCGAACGCCCTCGTCTTCCAGGAGGTTGCGAAGCCCACTCCTGAAGAGATCGTGATCGTCGACGATCAGGACGCGGACCTCGGTCAGCGCCTGCTCGTCCGCTTGTAGGGGCTGACTCATACTGGGCGTTCCTTCCCCCGGGCCGCGAACGGACGACAGTTTAGTGGAGGGTGATCGTGACCGTACGCCGACCCCAGGCCAGAGCCTGCGCCAGAGTCGGGAACCACAGGTCGATCGTCATCCCCTGCACGGCGCTGCCCGTGTCGGCAGCGACCCCTTCGCCGTAACCCGGGACCGACATCCGTGTGCCGAGGGGGATCACGGCCGGGTCGACGGCGACGATCCCTGGACCGACCGGAAGTCCGCTGGAGGTCCGCCCCGGCAAGTAGTAGCCGGTTGCGGAAACCGTCAGGGTCCGCGCGCCGTCCGCGACGGAAGGCGCCGTTCCGGCCGCCGGGGCCGACGCGGTCTGCGACTGCACCGTCTGCGCCTTTGCGACCACCTGTTGGGCGCGGGAATCGAGGGCGGCGATTTGACGGGCGGTCAGACGCTTCTGGCGGGTGAGGGCCTTTAGGTATGAGACCCGGTGGGCCCGCGCGCTCTCCAGCACCGTGGCGGTTCGCTCGGCTCGGGCCTCGAGAACTTGAACCTCCCGGATGCGGGCGGCGAGCTCGAGCGCGAGCCCCTGCAGCTTTGCGCGCCCGTCACGAGCATCGCTGGCCGCCTGGGCGCCCTGGCGGGCACTCCGTTCGAGCTCGTCGAGCCTGATGACGGCGTCGTCGAGCGATGTGGCGCCAAGAAGGACGGCGATCGCATCAGGCTCTCCCTCCTCGTAGAGAGCCCTCAGACGGTCCCCGAGGAGGCGCTGAGATGCCTTGAGGCTGCCCGCAACGACCTCGACCTCCTGCCGGACCCGTTCCCGCTCGAACTCGAGGCCCTGGGCTCTGCTGCGAAGGCCTGCCAGCTCGCTCCGGGCCCTCGCGAGCCTCGAATCGAGGGCGTAGAGGCTTAGAAGAGTTGTGTGGGAGCGCGCGGCAAGCGCTGCCTGCTGCTGGCGGAGCGATCCGGCCCCTTTCTTTGGGCCCGCGCCTTCAGCTCCCGGGAGAAAGACACCCAGAAGAAGCCCGGCTCCGAGCGCCAGCCCGAGCGCGAGGCGGCTCTCCCTACGCCAACGCACGGCTCGTGACCCTAGCAAGCATCTGACTTTGTGCGGTCCTCACACATGGGAGAAATGGTCACTTTTAGCCTCGGAAAGGCGTTGCAGACATCCGAATACGTTGCTAGGGTGCCCCACTTGTGACGTACCGGCCCCCTCCGGTGCGCCCGTCGACGCGGATCTTCCGCGTGCTGGCAGCTAGCGGCAGGAAACGACAGGCGCAGGCGTTCTTCCTTTCCATAGCGGCGCTGTGTGCGGCGGCATCGGCAAATGCGACGCCGGGAACGGTCGCCTCGAAGCAGGCGCAGGCGCAGCAGGTCCTCGCGCAGATCCAGCAGATCGACAACAGTCTCGGGCCGGCCGTCGAGGCTTACAACCTCGCCAACGTGCGCCTCCAGAAGATCGAGAGCGACCAGCGCGAGAACCGCCTGCAGTTGAAGCTCACGCGCGCCAACCTGAAGGTCGCGCAAGACTCGCTCGCGGCGCGGCTCGTGAGCGCCTACACGTCGACCCAGGACAACTCCACGCTGTCGGTGTTGCTCGGCGCGTCGAGCCTCGACGACTTGCTGAACCGGATCGAGGCCGTCAACTCGACCTCGCGCCAGGACGCGAGCATCGTCCAGCAGGTGACGTCGTTCAAGGCTGCGATTCAGCGTCATCGGGCGGAGCTGCGGACGGCGCACTCCGAGCAGCAGACCATCGTCGCGCAGAAGGCTGCGCAGAAGCAGCGGATCGCGTCGCAGCTGGCTTCGCGACGGCAACTGCTCTCGTCGATCAAGGGCGAGATTGCCCGGATGCGGTCCGCGGAACAGGCGCAGCAGCGACAGCTCGCTGCGACGGCCCGCGCGCGGCTGTCCGGAGCGCAGGCTCCGTCGACGGATGGTGTCGGTGTATCGGCCTCGACCCCAGAGGGGTCGACGGTTGCGCCACCGAACACGCACGGGGGAATCGTCGGGGTTGCTATGGGTTACCTCGGTGTCCCGTACAGATGGGGTGGGGCCAGCCCCAGCGGCTTCGATTGCTCGGGTCTCGTCCAGTACGCGTACGCACAACTCGGTATCTCGGTACCTCACAGCACTTACGCCCTCTGGCCAATGGGCACGGCGATCTCGCGCGATCAGCTTCAGCCGGGCGACCTCGTGTTCTTCAACGGGCTCGGCCACATGGGCATCTACATCGGGAACAACCAGATGATCCACGCGCCCCACACCGGCGACGTGGTCAAGATCTCGAGCCTCACCGGCTGGTATTCGACCTCGTACATGGGCGCGCGCCGGATCTGAAGCGGCCCTAGCGCAGCGCGGTCAAAGGATCGACAGCAGCGCCACGAAGGCGGACTTCGAAGTGCAGGTGCGGCCCGGTTGAATTGCCACTTGAACCAACCTCGCCAATCTTTTGGCCCGCCCTGACTCGTTCCCCGACGTGGACGTCCACGCGCGACAGATGTGCTGACATGCTGCGTACGCCGCGCCCGTGGGCGATGCTCACCAAGAATCCCCAGCCGCCTGGATGCCAAGCCGCGTAGGTGACTCTGCCGTTCCCGGCCGCGAAGACCGGCGTTCCGGTATCTGCGGCATAGTCGACTCCGGTGTGAAAGCGGTCATCTCGGGGACCGAACAACCCCGTCAGCTGGTTGCTGACAGGCGACTGAAGCCGGAGAGGTGACGCCGGGGCCTGGTGGCGGACGGCGGCTTGCGTCGTGGGGCCTGCGATTCCATCGACGTCCGTCCCCTTGGCTTGCTGGAAACGCTCCACGGCCCGCGCTGTCCGCTCTGTGTACTGGCCGTTGAACGGCCCTGACGGAAATCCCTGCCAGGCGAGGAGGAACTGAAACCGGGCGACGTCCCAGCCGACGACTCCCGGGCTCAGCACCCGCGAGCCTAGTTCGCTCTGCCCGAAGGCGCCGAAGGCAAGTCGAACGCGACCGGTGGGGCGCCCGGTGACCGACAGGCCGGCGCGCTGTTCGAGCTCACGGATCCCCTCTGCTGTCATTGGCCCAAACAGGCCGTCGACCGGGCCTGCGTACAGATGCTGAAGTCGCAGTCCGACCTGTAACGCTGCGACGCCGGACTTGCCCGCCGCCGCGGCGGAGCCCGCAAGGACGAGCGCGGCGAGGAGAACGCCCATGGCGGCAAAGGCGCGCATGGAAACTCTGTCGGCTCGGCGGAGCCGATCCTTGAGGCCTTAGTGCGTGGCGCTGCCGGGCGTCTCAGCCCGAATGATGGGCCTCAGTTGCGCGCGGCTCGATGATGGCGATTTCACGCTTCTGAGCCTCGATGATGTCCGCGGAGTCAACGTAACGCCGCAGGGAAAGCCAGAGCACAGCGGCCACCGCGACCGGCAGTATCCACCACGCAGGGATGGAGGTGGCCGCGAGCAGGGCCGTGAGCCCGAACGCAATGACGATGCCGGCGGCAATACGCCAGTCGTCACCGACCAGGAAGTCCCACCAGAACTTCGCGAACCGCTTCACGTGATCGCGAGCTTCCGGCGCCGCAGGGTGGTGACGAAGCCGAGCGAGATGAGCGAGACGAAGGCGAGCACTCCCGGGAGCGAGGCGTCGCCGCCCGGCCAATCGACTCCCGCTCCCTCGGCGCCCCAGAAGATCCCGAACGTCGTCAGCATGACGCCGACTGCGAATGCGACCGTGTTCTCGGGGACTCGACTGAGCGGTTCGCGCACGACGATCCCGGTCGCGACGACGAGCGCGACAGCCGCACCGGCGCCGAGCGCGGCGAGCGGAATGCTTCCCTGGGTGCTCCCGAACGTCAGCACGATGAAGGCAACCTCGAGCCCTTCGAGGAGCACGCCCTTGAACGAGATCGTGAACGCGTACCAGTCGAGCCCGGCGTGTTCGACACGTGGCGCGCTCGCGGCCTCCGCTCGCTCACGGGCGAACACCGCAGCCTCGTCGCGCACCGCGCGCCAGCCGCTTGCGCGGAGGATCGCCTTGCGTAGCCACTGCAGACCGAAGACGAGCAGCAGCGCTCCGACGACGAGCCGTAGCACCTCGATCGGGATCACGGTGAGCGCAGGCCCGAGCGCCGCAACGATGGCCGCGAGGGCGAGCGTCGCAGCGCCCGCACCGACGAGCGCCGGGCGCCAGCCGCGGGTCAGGCCCATTGCGAGCACGATCGTGAGCGCCTCGACCGTCTCGACTGCGCTCGCAAGGAACGCGGACAGAACCAGGAAGACGTCAGTCAGGAGTAGAGCGCCTCTAACCGCAAAAAATGCTGCGGATTTTCCGCGGGTCTAGTTAGTCCCATCGCTCCGCTCGGGAGATCGAGGAGAACCTTCCATTGCGTACAGGGCTTCGACCTCGTCCGAGAAGTGCTGGAGGCACACGCGCCGCTTGAGCTTCAGCGTCGGTGTCACCTCTCCGTCCTCGAGGGTGAAGTCGCGTGCCAGGACCGTGAACCGCTTGATCTGCTCGAAACGCGAAAGGTCGCTGTTGACCTCGTCGACGGCACGTTGCACCGCCGGCCCGGCATTTGCCGGATCGACATCCTCCGAAAGCGTGATCAGCGCCGCGATGTAGGGACGGCGGTCGCCGACGACAAGCGCCTGCGAGATCACCGCGTGCGTCTTGAGCGCGTTCTCGAGATTCTGGGGCGCGACGTTCTTCCCGCCGGCGGTGACGAGGATGTCCTTCAGCCGGTCGGTGATCGTCAGGAAGCCGTCCTCGTCCAGGTGGCCGATGTCGCCAGAGCTCAGCCACCCATCCTCCGAGAGGATCTCGCGCGTCGCCTCCTCGTCCTTGAAGTAGCCGCCGAAGACCGTGTCGCTCCTGATCAACACTTCGCCGTCGTCCGCCACACGCAATTCGACGCCGGGCAGCGCCGGCCCGACGCTGCCGAAGCGGTAGCGCGTCGGACGGTTGATCGTCGCGCCGGTCGTGCACTCGGTCAGGCCGTAGCCCTCGAGGATGACGATGTCCAGAGCGGCGAAGAACTCGATGATCTCCTTCGCCAGGGGTGCGCCGCCGGACACGCCGATCCGGAGGTTGCCGCCCAGGCGCGACTTCACCTTGGAGTACACGAGGCGGTCGGCAAGCTTGTGCTGCAGCGCGAGCGCCGGCGGCACGGAGCGTCCCGCTTCGCGGAGCTTGCTGACCTTGCCGCCGACCCGGAGCGCCCAGTCGATCAACCGCCGCTTCAGGCCCGTGGCCTCGTCGAACTTCGCGGTGACCGTCGTGTGCACTTTCTCGTACACGCGAGGCACACTCGGGAAGACTGTCGGGCGCACGGCTGGAAGCGCATCCCCGACCGCGTACGGATCCGGGCAGAACGCGATCGTGTAGCCGATGTGCGCACCGAGCAGCGTCAGGCAGCGGCCGAAGTTGTGTGCGAGGGGGAGGTACAGCAACATCACGTCGTCGGTGACCGTGAAGTCCTCCACCTGCTTCACCTCGTCGACCATTGCGTAGTAGTTGCGGTGGAGGATCATGCAGGCCTTCGGGGGGCCTGTTGTCCCCGACGTATAGATGAAGGTGAAGAGATCGTTCTCGTCGATCGCGGCCGCGGCCTCCTCGACTGCCCTGGGATGCTCGGCAGCGTGTGCGCGTCCCCGTTCCCGGAGGGCGGGGAGGTCGGCAAAAGTCAACACGTGCTCGAGCTCGAGCCCGTCGAGCTTCGTTCGCTGCTCCTCGTCCTCGCAGAGCGCACCGACGGCCTCGGAGTGTTCTGCGACGTACCGGGCGTCCTTCGGCGAGTTGTTCATGTAGATCGGGGCCCCAACGGCGCCGATCAGCCCGAGCGCGAAATCGAAGAGCACCCACTCGAGCCGCGTCGAGGCGAGGATCGCGAAGGCGTCCCCCTTACGCAGCCCGAGGGCGAGCAGGCCGTGGGCGATCTCGTCGACCGCCCGCGCCGCCTCCGCCCACGACACGGGGCGCCAGTTCTCGCCCTCCTGGACGAGGTAGGCGGGGCCGTCGAGGCCCCGGGCGACGGCGTCCTGCCACAGGCGGGCGATCGTCCGCGTCCCGGTAGCCGTGGTCGTGGTCGCCACAGTTCCATCGTAATTTGCAGGAAGCACCTGGGAGAGGGCGAATCAGCCCGGTCCCTCTACAATTCCAAGGCGGCCATGCGCACTATCTGGAACGGATCCATCTCCTTCGGCCTCGTCAACATCCCCGTTGGCCTGGCCCTGGCGACCACGGCGAAGGCGAAGCAGTCTGACGTCAGCTTCCGCACGCTCCATCGGGAGTGCAAGACCCCGATCCGGCAGAAGCGCTGGTGCCCGACCCACGAGCGCGAGGTCGGGCCCGACGAGATCGTCAAGGGCTGGGAAGTCGCCAAGGGCGAGTTCGTGGTCGTCGAGGACGCGGACCTCGAGGCGATCTCGCTGCACGACGAGTCACGCTCCATCGAGATCACGCGCTTCGTCCCGCTCGACGAGGTCGACCCGGTCTACCTCGACCGCACGTATTACCTCGCGCCTGCCCAGGCGCCCGCGCAGCGCCGGCCATACGTGCTGCTGCTCGAGGCGATGAAGGAGGCGAAGATGGGCGGGATCGGCCGCTTCGTACTGCGCGGCGCGGAGCACTTCGCCCTCATCCGCCCGAAGGGTGAAGCGCTCGTGCTCGAGACGCTCTTCCTCGCAGAGGACGTGCGGTCGCAGGCGGAGATCGAGGAGGCGGTCGCCGGCACCGAGGTGAAGAAGGCCGAGCTCGATCTCGCCCAGCAGGTGATGCAGAGCCTCGTCGGCGAGTTCGACCCGTCCGAGCTCGAGAGCCAGTACCGCAGCGATCTGCGTCAACTGCTCGAGGCGAAGCTGGACGGCCAAGAGATCTCAAAGCCCGAGCCCGTACCCGATGCACCGGTCGTGGATCTGCTGGAGGCGCTCAAGCGGAGCGTCGCCGAAGCGAGAGGTCGCAAGACCGCGGGCGCCGCGCCGAAGAAGAAGGCGGCCGCAAAGAACGGCGCTTCGAAGCGCGCACCGGCGCGCAAATCGGCTTAGTTCAAAAGAGAAGGGGTTGCGGGGGAACGCAGTTCCCCCCGTCGCGCTTCAGTGCTTCTGCAAAACCCCCAGCGCCTCGAGCTGAGCCTGGAACAGCGTCTTGTCGATCTTGCCCTGATAGATGGGCACGCCTTCCTCGACGCAAACGCGGATGACCTCTTGGCGGTCGATCCCGAGTTCCCTGGACAGCTCCTCGGGCGTTAGGTGGTTTGCCATCGACGCTCCTTTCCTTGTCGCACGAAAAAGCCCGCCGGCGCAAGTGCGCTCAGCGGGCTCAAGTCCAGCCTCCACATGTCATTGCCGGATTCAACGGGCCGGCACTCCCAAAGCAGTCATCGGTCCACAGGATAATCGGCCTGGATGACGGACGCAAAACTGGCCGGTTTGGAGGAGCGATTCGCCGAGATCAAGGGCGTCCGCATGCGGTATTTCGTGGGCGGAGAGGGGCCGCCGCTCATCCTCGTCCACGGCCTCGGCGGCGCTGCGGCGAACTGGACAGAGCTCGTCCCGCTCCTGATCAGGCGTCACAAGCTGCTCGTACCGGATCTCCCGGGGCACGGCGGCTCGACCGCGTTGCCCGCGGTCGCCGGCCTCGAGCCTTTCGCCGACCGGGTGGCCCTCGTCGCCGAGCGCGAGGGAATGCTGCCGGCGGCGGTCGTCGGACACTCGCTCGGGGGAATGATCGTGCTGCGCATGGCGCTTCGGCGGCCGGATGACGTTTGCGCCATTGTGCTCGCGGCGGCGGCGGGGCTCAGCAGCGGGACCGTCTGGGGGAGGAACTTGCTCTCCGTGTTCAGCACGATTCGTCCCGGTCGTCTCGCGGCGCGCTACCGCCGGCGCGTGTCGCGGTCGCCACTCCTGCGCCGGTTCGTGTTCGGGTTCGTGTCGGTCGCCGATCCGGTTGGCTTGACCGACAAAGCGGTCGAGGGATTCCTCGCGGCGCACCTGCTGCACACGGACGTGAACAGTGCCTGGCGGGCTCTTCGTGCGGACGATCCGCGCGAGGAGCTCGAGGCGGTGCGTTGCCCGGTCCTCGTGCTCTGGGGTGCCGAGGACACGCAACTGCCGCTCGACGACGCCTTCGAGTACACGCGGCGGCTACGTGCGCGCCTGCGCGTGATTCCCGGCTGCGGACATCTGCTGATCGGTGAGCGGCCCGACGCCTGTGACAGAGCGATCGAGGACTTTCTACGCGACGGCGGCCTCGAACGGCACCACCTCCGCACCTGAGCCTGCTGCCGTCGAGAGGAACTCCACGCGGTACGCGACGACTTCGACGGCGCTTCGTTTCTTTCCCTCGTCCTCCCACGTGCGGTATTTCAGCCGTCCCTCGAGCGCGACCTTCCGGCCCTTCGCGAGATAGTCCGCGCAGACCTGCGCCTGACGGTCCCAGACCGAGATCCGGAAGAAGTCCGTCTCGCTGTCTTTCCCGCCGCGGTCGACTGCGAGCCCGAACGTCGCGAGTTGTTTCTCAGGGCCGAAGTCCCGCAGTTCGACGTCCGTCGTCAGGTTTCCGATCAGGATCACGCTGTTCATGCCCGCTGCCCTCCCAAGTTGTCGATGGAGGCAACGTAGCGGGGAAGATGTGACCGATCTGTGCCGAAAGCGGCTACTCTTTGGGCCGCCTCGGGGTGTGGCGCAGCCTGGTAGCGCGCTCCGTTCGGGTCGGAGAGGTCCCCAGTTCGAATCTGGGCACCCCGACTGCATGCGGGGGAGCCTCGGTTCCCCCGCGGTCAGTCCACGCTTCGGATCCTGCGGTCGGCGAGGCCGAGCAGGAACAGGAACGCGCAGAAGGCCGAGCTCGCCGCGATCAGCGTGCCCGGTGGCGCGAGCCCGGAAAGCAGCGCCCACAGCCCGAGCCCGGCCGGGAGCAGCCCGATGGAGCCGAACCAGTCCATGCTGATCACGCGCGACAACATGTGCTGCGGCACGAGCTGCATCAGCATCGTGTCCCACAACGTGATCGCGAAGCCGATGCAAAAGCCGCGTCCGACCTGAACCGCTGCAGCGCCCCAGTACCACGGCGAAAGGCCAATCAACACGCCGAGCGCGCTGTTGATGAAGAAGAGCCAGTAGATCAGCACGCCACGGCGGCGGGCCGGCGCTGTCTGCGCGAGCACGACCGACCCGAGGACCATGCCGATTCCCTGCAGGGTGAACAGCAGGCCGTACGACCCGACGCCGCCGTGCCACTCCTGCTCGACCAGCTTCGGCAACAACACCTGCAACGCTGCGAACCCGACCATCAGCACGAGCGAGAACGTGCGGATCGTGATCCAGAGCCACGGCACCTCGAGCACGTAGCGCAGCCCCACGCTGAGCTCGTGAAGCACTCCCTCCGACGACGCTCGCTCGAAGGCTCGTGGACGCACGGGCGCGAGCACAGCCGCCGACACGAGAAACGACACAGCGTCCGCCGCGAAGATTGCGCTCGACCCCGCGAGGCCGTAGACCCCGCCGGCGATCGCCGGCCCGACCACCAGTGCGGCTTGGCGCGAGACGCCGACAAGGGCATTCGCCGAACCGAGGCTCGGCTCCTCGACGAGCAGCGGGAGGATGCCGCCGAACGCAGGCTGGAACAGGCCGCTGCCGAGACCGTGCAGCGCGACAAAGGCGACCATCGCGCCGAAGCTGAGATGTCCAGTCGCATCGGCGAGCGCGAGCCCGCCGATGATCACGGCGCGCGCCACGTCCGATCCGATCAGGAGGAGCCGGCGGGAGTAACGGTCGGCGAGGACACCGCCGATCAAGAGCGTCGTCACGAGCCCGAGCGCCTCGACCATCAACACGATGCCGAGCGAGCTCGCTTTGCCGGTCAGCGTGAACGCGCGCCAGCCCAGCGCGACGATGAAGGCCGCGTCCCCGATCTGCGACACGGTCTGGCCGACCCAGAGGAAGCGGAAGTCGCGGTGTCTGAGCGCCTCGAGGACGCGAAGTCGCGGCGGAGCGCTCACCGGGCAAAGCTATCCTGCGGGCATGCCGGATCGGATCCGAGTCGCAGCAGTGCAGATGACTAGTCGCGCCGACAAGTCGGCGAACCTCGAGAAAGCCGAGCGTCTCGTCGCGCAAGCCGCCGCGACCGGAGCGGATGTCGTCGTCCTGCCCGAGAAATGGAACGCGATCGGCGACGCCGCCGTATACCACGCAACCGCCGAGCCGCTCGAAGGAGGCGAGTCCGTCGCGGCCATGTCTGGGTGGGCACGCACGCACGGGATCACGCTCGTCGGCGGCTCGATCGCCGAGCGCCGCGAAGGACGCGAGAAGCTTTCGAACACGAGTCTCGTCTTCGACCCGTCGGGACAACTCGTCGCGACCTACCGCAAGATCCACCTCTTCGACGTCGAGGTGGGCGGTGTCGTCTACAGGGAGTCCGAGGCGGAGGAGCCGGGCGACGAGCCGGTCGTGGCGGACGTCGAAGACTGGAAAATCGGGCTGTCGATCTGTTACGACGTGCGCTTCCCGGAGCTGTATCGCATCCTCACTCTCGAAGGCGCTCAGCTCGTGACCGTGCCCGCGCACTTCACGACGCCGACCGGCAAGGATCACTGGCATGTTCTTCTACGCGCGCGCGCGATCGAGAACCAGCTCTACGTCGTCGCCGCGGCTCAGATCGGCGAGACGTTGCCTGGCAAGCCTGCGTACGGGCGCTCGCTCATCGCCGACCCGTGGGGTGTCGTCGTCGCGCAGGCTCCGGACGAGGAGACCGTGATCGCCGCCGAGCTCGATCGCGCGCACCTGCAAAACATTCGCGCGAAGCTGCCGTCGCTCGCGAACAGGCAGCCGAACGCGTACCGGTGGCCGACGCGAGTCTGACGCTCGACGAGTGGCGCCAACTGGTTCCGGATCTTCTCGCACGTTGCGCGGAAGAGTGGGACTTGCAAGTCGACGAGCCGTACTCCGGCGGGTGGGCAGGTCACGCCGTGCGTGTGCGAGCGCCGGACGGTACGTCCGCAGCGTTGAAGCTCATCTGGCCCCACCGCGAATCCGAATACGAGGCCGAGGCACTCGAGCTCTGGGACGGGGCTGGATCGGTCAGACTGCTCCGGCGCAACACCGAAGGCACCGCGCTGCTGCTGGAGCGCTGCGAACCGGGCGCGTTTCTGTCCACGCTCGACCTCGATGCGGCGCTCGACGTCTACGTCGGGCTCCTGCCACGTCTATGGAAGCCTGCGGGAGCTCCGTTCCATGGCCTGGAAGAGGAAGCATTGCTGTGGCTGGAGTCGCTGCCGCGTGAATGGGAGCTGGCGGGGCGTCCGTTCGAGCGCGCTCTCGTCGACGCGGCGCTCGAGGCGATCGACGAGCTGGCTCCGACCCAGGGCGAGCAAGTGCTTCTCCACCAGGACCTGCACGCGTTGAACGTGCTGTCGGCAGAACGCGAACCGTGGCTCGCCATTGACCCCAAGCCGCTGGTCGGCGAGCGCGAGTTCGGGATCGCGCCGGTCGTCCGCGGCGCGGAGCTTCGTCACGGACGCGCCGAGGTGCTCCACCGGCTGGCTCGCCTCACCGCCGAGCTCGAGCTCGACCCGGAGCGCGCGCGTGGCTGGTGCGTCGCCCAGACGGTCGCCTGGGGCGTGGACGTGCCGCAGCATTTGGAGGTCGCGCGCTGGTTGTTGGAGGACCGAGAGTGAACCTGCGCGCAGTCCTCTTCGACGTCGACTTCACACTCTGCCGTCCGGGGCCTGAGCTCTCCGCCGAGCGTTACGCGCGCATCGCCGAGCGCCACGACATCACACTCGATACGAGCCGCTACGACGATGCGCGCGACGCTGCGGTCCTCAACCTCAAGCGCCACCCGGAGCTGTTGCATGACGAGTCGATCTGGCATCGCTTCACCGAAGAGATCTTCGTCCGCATGGGCGGCCCCGAAGCGATCGCGGGCGAGTGCGCGACGGAGATCGAGGAAGGCTGGGGCGTGTCGGAGAACTTCGAGCTCTTCGAGGACGTTCACCCCGTGCTCGAAGAACTTCGGCGCGTCGAGCTCCGGATTGCCCTGGTCTCGAACGGGATCCGCGACCTGACGCAGTTCGTCGCACACCACCGGCTCGACGTCGACGCGATCGTCGACTCCCGTTCGCACGGGCGCGTCAAGCCGCACCCGACGATCTTCCAGGCGGCTCTCGTCGCACTGGGCGTGGAGCCCGAGGAAGCGGTCATGGTCGGCGATTCGCTCGAGGAGGACATCGAGGGGGCACGGGCGCTTGGAATGCGCGCGATCCTGATCGACCGCGAGGAACGCCACCCCGACGTCGACGGGCGACTGACGGACCTGTACGGGCTCCCGGCGGCGCTCGGTCTCGCGCGGCCTACCTGAAGCCAATTACGATCCCCATCGTGCCTGCCTGGCTGATCTGGGCGATCGCGGCAGTCTTCCTGACCGTTGGCGAGCTCCTCACACCGGGCATGTTCTTCCTCGGCCCGGTGGCGCTCGCAGCGGTTGCCGCCGCCGTGATCGCTCTCGTCGGAGTCGGCGTCGTGGCTCAGCTCGTGGTCTTCATCGCCGGGTCAGTCGCAACGGTGGCGTTTCTGCGGCCGATCGCGAAGCGCCATTTGCAGATGCCGGCCGCGCTCCGCACGGGTACAGCGGCCCTCGAAGGGACGAAGGCCGTCGTTCTCCAGCGCGTCGACGTCAACGGCGGCCGCGTGCGCATCGGCGGCGAGGAGTGGTCGGCGCGGGCCTACATGGACGATCAGGTGCTCGAGCCCGGCACGCGTGTCGAAGTCGTCAAGATCGAGGGAGCAACAGCTCTCGTCTACGAGTAGGAGGGTGAAGAGATGACCGCTGGTTTGATCGTTCTACTCGTCGTCGCGGGCCTCGTGTTGCTCACGCTCGGCCGCACCATTCGCATCGTGCCTCAGGCTCGGGCCGGTGTCGTCGAGCGCCTCGGCCGGTACTCGCGCACGCTCACGCCGGGGCTGTCGATCGTCGTTCCATTCGTTGACCGCGTGCGCGACATGATGGATCTCCGCGAGCAGGTCGTCTCGTTCGACCCGCAGCCGGTCATCACGGAGGACAACCTCGTGGTCAGCATCGACACGGTCATTTACTTCCAGGTCACCGACGCGAAGGCCGCAACGTATGAGATCGCGAACTACATCCAGGGGATCGAGCAGCTGACGGTCACCACGCTCCGTAACGTCATCGGCGGCATGGCCCTCGAGAAGACACTCACCTCGCGTGACGAGATCAACAACCAACTCCGCGGTGTGCTCGACGAGGCAACCGGGAAGTGGGGGATTCGCGTGAACCGCGTCGAGCTGAAGGCGATCGATCCGCCGGCGTCGATCAAGGAGACGATGGAGAAGCAGATGCGGGCCGACCGGGAAAAGCGCGCCACCATCCTCGAAGCCGAAGGCGTGAAGCAGGCACAGATTCTCACTGCGGAAGGGGAGAAGCAGAGCTCGATCCTCCGGGCGGAGGGACAGAGGCAGGCCGCGATCCTGCAGGCGGAAGGCCAGGCGAAGGCGATCGACACGGTCTTTCGTGCGATCCACGAGGGCGACGCCGACCCGAAGCTGCTCGCCTACCAGTACCTGCAGGTGCTACCGCAGATCGCGCAGGGCGAATCGAACAAGGTCTGGATCATCCCGAGCGAGGTCACGCGGGCGCTCGGTCAGCTCACCGACGCGCTGCCGCGCCGCAAGGACGAGACCTAGGACCTGGTCAACCCTCGAATGAGGCGAGCTCGTCGCGCCAACACTTCGTGTGCTCGCCCAGACCAGGCGCGCGGGCGGTGGTAACCGGTTCGCCAAGCCACGCCGACGCTTCGGCGAGCGTCGCGACCGGGCCCGCCATCACGTCCTCGCCCTCGAAGAGGTCGAGCCACTCCGAGAGCGGGCGCGAGCGGAACACCGACTCGAGCTCGGCGGCCAGCGCCTCCTGATCCGGGTCGTAGTGGCGCTCGACGAACTCGGGATGGCCGATCAGCTCGCAGAGGCGTTGCCAGAACTTCAGCTCGACCGCCGTCACTGTGAGGAAACGGCCGTCGGCCGTCTCATACATCCGATAGCAGGCGAGGCCGCCGGTGAGCGTGCGCTCGGGCTCTCCGCGCAGCCGGTGCGCTGCGAGCCTGTGGGCGTTGTGCGTCATGGAAACGATGAGGTGCTTGCCGCGGCCGGTGCTTTGACGCTCGAGCAGCG
>JALYST010000114.1 GCA_030854665.1 Actinomycetota bacterium | reverse complement strand
GCCGGAACCGGCGACGTGCTCACCGGCGTGATCGCGTCGTTCCTGGCGAAAGGCATGGACGCGCGTCTCGCCGCCGCAGCCGGCGCGGTTGCGCACGGCCGAGCTGCGGAGCTCGCGCCGCACCAGGTCGGCCTGGTGGCGTCCGACGTGATCGACTCCCTACCTCTTGCACTGAGCTAAATGCACCGCTCCGAGATCACGGTCGACCTCGGGGCTTTGCGCCGCAACGCGCGCACGCTCCTGCGGGCGCTCGGCGGTGCCCGGCTCTGGGCAGTCGTCAAGGCCGACGGTTACGGGCACGGCGCGACCGATGTCGCCGGCGCTGCGCTGGGCGCGGGCGCGACGGCGCTCTGCGTCGCGACCATCCCCGAAGGTCTCGCCCTGCGCGACGAGTACCGCACCGAGCGGATCATCGTCATGGGCCCCGCGGGCTCGAACCGGGAAGTCGCGCAGGCTCGCGACGCCGGGCTCGAACTTGTGATTGCCGACGGTGAGATTCCGGAGGGTGTCCGCGTGCACTTGAAGCTCGACACCGGCATGGGCCGCTACGGCCTCTCCGAGCTACCGTCGCCGCCGGCCGAGGTCGTGGGACTGATGACGCATCTGGCGACTGCCGACAGCGATGCCGCATTTGTCCGCGCCCAACTCGAGCAGTTCAGCGTCGCAACCGAGCAGTACAGCCACCTTGCGCGACACGCGGCGAACAGCGCTGCCGCGCTGCGACTGCCGGAATCACACTTCGACGCAGCACGCTGCGGGGTTGCGATGTACGGCCTGTCGCCGTTCAATACGGATCCTCAGGAGGACGGGCTCGAGCCCGTCCTGTCGTGGCAGTCCACACTCGCGCAGGTGAAGCGCCTCGAGCCGGGGCAAAGCACCGGTTACGGCCGGCGTTTCGTCGCGAAGGCTTCCACCTGGATCGGCATCGTGCCCGTCGGCTACGGGGACGGCTTCCGCCGCGACCTCACGGGCACCGAGGTCCGGGTCGCGGGCGAGCGCAGGCGCGTCGTCGGGACGGTGTCGATGGACTCGTTCGCCGTCGAGCTCGACCGGGAACTGCCCGTCGGTGCACCGGTCGTGCTACTCGGGCACGGCGTGCTCGCAGAGGCGCACGCGCGTATCGCGGATACGATCAATTACGAGCTCGTGTGCGGAATCCAGTCGGACCCCTTGCGCGCGCGGCGCACGGTGATCGATGCCTAATTCGGAGAGGTCGAACGTCGACGACGTACGTGCGCGCTTCGGCGCGACCGCCGAGCGTGTGGCGGAACACGCGCAGCAGCAGATCGAAACCGTCCGCGAACAGCTCCGCGCCTTCGTGGCGCCGCGCGGAGACGAGCGCGCTATCGACTCCGGCACGGGTGCAGGCACACTCGCACTCGCGCTGGCCCCGCTCGTCCGCGAGGTCGTGGGCGTCGACATCGTCACCGAGCTGCTCGAGCGGGCCCGCAAGGGAGCACCGGAGAACGCCACGTTTGTCGAGGGAGACGCGACGAACCTTCCGTTCCAGACGGACTCGTTCGATCTCTCGTGCTCACGGCGCACGCTCCATCACATCGCGCACCCGGAGCCGGCCATCGCGGAGCTCGCCCGCGTTACCGCGCCCGGCGGGCATGTCTTCGTCGACGATCAGATCGCGCCAGTCGACCCGCTCGCAGCGTTCGACCTCGACCGCTTCGAACGTGCCCGCGATCCTTCGCACACGCGGACGCTGCCCGATGTCGACTTCCGACAGCTCTTCGAGGCCAACGATCTTGTCCTGATCCGCGCGAGCTTTCAGACGCATCGGCGCGAGCTGGATTACTACTTCGACCTCGCCGGGTGTGAGGGCGACGCGCGAGAGCGTGCGCGGCAGCTCTCGCCGGGAGGCCCCGAAGCCTATGTGGCCGAAAGCGGCTGGTACCTCCTGCGCAAGCTGGACTAGTGCCTCTGCCTGTAGCTGCGGGCGAGGAGCCGCGCGACCAGTCCAGGCGCGAGCGCCTGCGCGACTGCCCCGACTCGATACCACCTCGGCACGAACGTTTCCCCCTTGTCGCGCTTGAGGACCTTGAGGACGTGGCGCGCCACGTGTTCCGGGCCGACGACGAGCCGTCGCACGAGCGCTCTGCGAAGCGCTGACGCCTGTGGGAATCCTTCCGTCTCGACCAGGCCCGGGTTGACGGTGTGGACGTGGACCCCTCGGCCGCGCAATTCGGCGGCGGTGGCTCGGGAGAAGGCGAGCTGCGCATGCTTGGACGCCGAGTAGGGGCCCGAGGGGGGAAAGGCGAGCGCCCCTGCGATCGAGACGATGTTGACGACGTCGGAACGGCCCGCAGCCTCGAGCCCGGGCAGGAACGCGCGCAAAGACCACACGGAACCCAGGTAGTTGACTCGCTGGAGCTCCTCGAGCCGCTCGAGGTCGATCGTGGTGAACCCCGCGCGGCCTGGGATTCCTGCGTTGTTCACCAGCAGGTGGATCTGCGGATGACGGGCCAAAACGGAAGCGGCCACGCGTTCCACATCGTCGCGGCGTCCGACATCGCACAGCTCATACTCTCCCGCAAGCTCTTCGGCGAGTGCACGCAGCCGCTCCTCGCGGCGGGCGAGGAGCACCATGTGCCAGCCGTCCCCGGCAAGCGCGCGAGCGATCGCCTCGCCGATCCCGCTCGATGCGCCGGTGACCACCGCTACGCGGTTGTGCGCTACCGGCAGACCCTCACGCGGCGGGTCGCGGCGAGCGTGCGCCCGCCCGCATCCGTCGCGACGGCTTGCAGTTCGTGCTTTCCTGCCGAGGCGCGGCGCGTCGTCCACGAGCCTGAGAACACATCGGAGGCGCCGTACCGGTCGATGGCGACCTGCTTCCCGTCGACGAGGAAGCGCACCGATCGCACCGGCTTCGTCGAACTTGCGACAACCAACAGGCCGGCGGTCTTTCCGACGCACTGATTCTCGGCGGGTGAGACCCACGTGGGCGCCGGGCCCGAGACGCCGGTGATCCCGACCGGCCTGAAGCCGGTGTTCGGGAGAATGTCGTCGCCCACCGAATTGACGTTCTTGGACTCCTGGTAGTCAGATGCGGTGAGGACGGCGCGAGTGCGGCCCTTCGGAATCGCGGACGCCTGCTTCGGCAGCGGGAAGATGGCAATTCCCGAAGTCGGGTCGTACAGCGCCGCGCCGACGAGCACGCCTCGGTAGGCGATTACGAGAGACAGCGGGTCGACCCCGGCGCCCTTGTCGGTCACCCGCGCGACGATCGTCGGACGGCCCGTTGCGACGCGCTTCGTCAACAGCCGGATCCGCGGTGGGCGAACGTCGTTCACCCACGAGCGGAGAACGTAGCTGCCGGGAAGGGACTGGTGCGTGAAGTCGTCCGAGCCCGAGTCGACCGAGACATAGAAGCGTTGCACCTTCGGAAACGACGCGCCGGCCGCGCCGACGTCGATGCTGAAGTCGTACATCAGCTCGTTGACGTTGATCGGAGTTCCTGCGTACCCCTGGACGTCGCGCTCGTTGGGAGAGCCGAGGAACCAGGGGTCGATGATCGACCCGGCGCTCGACGCCTCGACTGCCACGCCGAGGTTGGCGACGGGCTTGTCGATGCTCGTGACGTAGAGCGTCTCCGTGCCGGCCTCGTTCATCGGGGGACCCACGTAATCGGGTGGAGGACCGAAGGGTGCAGCAGGGCAGCAGTACGTGGAGACCCGGTTCGGTCCGTTCACCGTGTCGCCAAGCTGGAAGCGTTCGAGCCGTTTCGGCTGCAGCAGTCCGAGCTGCGGCCTCCCGACGAAGAATTCGTAGGGGATCTTGCGCGTGACCTCGCCGCGCCGCAGCAGGATGAACCCATAGTTCTCACCCGCTACAGCGTCGGCGCTGCCCCGCGCCACTGCGACGACGTCTGCCTCGCCGCCGGGCGGGACGAAGAGCGCCGGAGGCAAGTCGAGCGACGCACCTCTCGATGTCGCTTGCGGCCGGAGTTGCACTTGCCACGTGCCCGTGCCGTCGCCGGCGTCCGTGACGCGAACGACGAGCGCCCTGCTGTCGCTGCGGTTGTTGACGTTGAGATCTTGAAACGAGAGCGACGACGGCTCCGTGAACACGAGTGGCCTGTCCGCGCGCGGGAGGTCGACCAGACCTCCTCCCTCGAGCGTCACGGGAGCCTCCTGGGTGCGCGCGGTATCTGCCCAGGCGGAGCTTCCCGTCGACACGAGCGCAGACTTGACCTGCTGCGGCGTCCACCCGCGGTGAAGCTGGATGAGCAGCGCTGCAGCTCCGGAGACGTGTGGGGCGGCCATGCTGGTGCCGTCGAAGACGGCGAAGGGCGAGCCTCCGCTGAACTCGGGGAGGGTGGACGAGAGGATCTGGCCTCCCGGGGCGGACACGTCGGGCTTGAGCAGGTGTTCGAACGCGGTCGGTCCTCCGGACGAGAAGCTCGTGACGATGCCGCTTCGGCCGGTCTCCACGCGCTGGATTGCGTTACCGATCGTCACGTCGGCGGTGCCGCCCGTCGTCGCGAGATACGCGCGGAGTTTCGCGCCGTCGAGGTCGGAGATCATTCCAGCCGGCAGTGGCAGCTCGATCGGAATGGCATCCGGCCCGCCGGCTCGGTTGTCGACGATTACCAGCCCGGTCGCACCTGCGAGTGCCGCACGAACCGCCTTCGAGAGGAACGTGCAGTGGCCGCGAGAAAAAAGCGCGATGTCGCCGCTCAGCGAACCCGGTCGCAGCGAGGACTTTCCGGAATTGTTCGTGTCGCCGTCAGGACCGCAGAGACTCCGGCCCACCGGCGTGCCGTTCGTTCCGGTGAGCGCTCCGACGTCGACCAGCCTGTGCGCCGTGAAGGCGAACGAGCCGGGGAAGCGAGTACCGCCGGCGCCGGCGATCGCAATGCTCTTGAGGTCGTCGGGCGCCCCGGCCGTGCGCACGGAGAGCGTCGGGGCGAAGACATGGGTGTTCGAGACCGCCGCGACGGTGATCGCCTCGGGAGCCGATCCTGGCGAACCGACCGAGCCCATCCCGAACTGGTCGCGGTCGTTGCCGGCCGAGATGACCGAGACGACGCCGGCCGCCGTGACATTGCGGATGACGTCGATCATCGCGTCGTTTGCGGGCTCGGTCTCGGCGCCGCCGCCGGAGAAGTTGATGACGTCCATGCCATCGCGTACCGCAAACTCGAACGCCGCGGCGATCTCGGGTGTGTTGGCGACGTGGCCGATCGGCGTGGGCACGTTGAAGACCCGGTAGTTGCCGATCCACGCGCGCGGCGCGACGCCCGAGAGCCCGCACGCGGGCGGATGGTCGCTGCCTCCCGGCGAGCACGTTCCGGAATCCCCGGCGGCGATGCCGGCGACGTGCGTCGCGTGGAAGGAGGCCTCACGGTCGATCGGCAGCCGGCCCGCGCGTCCCGAGTTCGGCCCGGGGAACGCCCGCGCGACGATCACCTTCGGTGTCGTCCACTTCCGGCCCCCCTTGGGGAAGCCCGCGGGATACGAGAACCCCGTCGGGTTCAGGAACGGGTTCGTGCTGTCCACGCCGTCGTCGACGACGCCGATCTTGATCCCGTCCCCCTTCGCGCCCGTGAGCGTCTGCAGTTCGGTCGCGCCGATCACGGAAGGACTGGTGTCGGTCGCAAGGTGGTAGCGGACGCTGGGATAGACCTTCTGCACGAAGCCGAGGCGCGCCAGCACGGGAAGCTTCTCTACAGGCAGCGAGACCGTGAACCCGTCGAGCACGACCTGATAGCGCCGGCCGATTCGCGCCTCCGGGATCGCGCGTACGAGCCGTGCCGCTGCGACGCGCTGCGCGGCGGAAAGCTGCGCGAGATAGCGGCGCGAGGCAGCGCTCGCCACGTCCAGCCTGCGGCTGCCGCCGGTCGCCGACAGGCTTCGGCCCCGGGAGGACGCCAGGGCCGGGAGCGGCAGTCCGACGATCACGCGGACGCGACCGGAGGCCTGGTTGCGCGGAATCGTGAGCGTGCCCGCCCGAACGCGGGGAAGGCTCAGATCGCCGAAAGTGCGGTCGATCGAGAGGAGAGCCGCGCCCGCGGGGACTGCCGCCGAAAGCGCCGCCGCGACCGCAAGGAGACCCACAGAACGGCGCAAGGGTCCGCAATGTAGCGGAAGGGATTTATGCTCGCGGGGTGACCGGAAGCTATGAAGGCAAGCGGGGTTTGGTTCTCGGCGTCGCCAACAAGAGGTCGATCGCCTGGGCGATCGCCAAGCGACTCGCGGACGCCGGCGCCGAGCTCGCGTTCACGTATCAGGGTGAGCGAATCGAAAAGAGCGTCCGCGAACTGGCCGGGTCCGTCGCCAGTCCACTGGTGACGGAATGTGACGTCCGTTCCGACGAAGACGTTGCGCGGGTCTTCCGCGAGGTCGGTGAAGCATTCGACGGCGGACTCGACCTGCTCGTGCACTCGGTCGCGTTCGCCGCCGCAGAGGATCTCGAAGGCCGCTTCACCGACACGCCGCGGGACCGCTTCTGGATGGCGCTCGACGTGAGCGCTTACTCGCTCGTCTCGTGTGCCCGTGCCGCGGAGCCGTTGATGGAGGCGCGCGGCGGCGGCTCGATCGTCACCATGACGTATCTCGGAGGCGAGCGCGCTGTCCCTCACTACAACGTGATGGGGGTGGCGAAAGCGACGCTCGACGCGTCAGTGCGCTATCTCGCGTGGGACCTCGGCCAGAAGAACATCCGTGTCAACGCGATCTCGGCAGGTCCCGTGCGCACGCTGGCCGCGCGCTCGATCGCGGGCTTCCCGACGATGGAGGCGATCGTGGAAGAGCGCTCGCCGCTACATCGGCACATCGACGCCGACGACGTCGGCGCTGCTGCGGCTTATCTCCTCTCGGACGATGCGAGGAATGTGACGGGGACGACGCTGTACGTGGACTCCGGGTACCACGCTATGGGGATGTAGAAACTCGCAGTAGCCTCAGTCCCACCTTCCGTTTTTCCCCCTCGACCCTCACCAACCTGTCGACGTCGATCGCGACGAGGTGCCACCCCTTCTGGCGCAGCTGGAACCCGGCGCGGCCGTCGATCGTCACGCGCGGCGTTAGCGGAGACGGCGCGAACTCCAGCTGCAGCTTGCCGACGCCGTAGATCCAGAACGGCGCGTGCGTCTCGCTCATGTACCGGCCCGACCGCGTGTCCGCGAACCAGCCCTGGCAGAAGACAGGGAGCGAGCGCGCCGGCTCGACGCGTTTCGGCGCGATGCCGATGCCGCCGTGCTCGAAGAGCCAGACGGGCCCGGCGGTCCGCTGCACCTGCCAGCCGTGCGCGAAGAGTCCCCGCGACGCAAACCAGCCCGTGCTTGGCACGGCAGGGTTGCGGACGTAGAGGCCGCGATGCAGCGCGATCGAGCCGACCCCTAGGCGGTCCAGCTCGCCGGCCAGGTCGCCGCTCCAGTCGCCGCAGTTGAGCCGCTCGAGACGGGCCGCGACTTTCTTCGCCGGCCTCGGTGCGGTTGTCGAGTAGCCGCCGGGCCGCTCGCGTTGCGCCGCCGTGTCGTACCAGAGGTAGACGCTGCCGTAGTGGACGCCGGGATCGAAGACGGGAAGCTCGAGCAGGCGCCCGGCCGCCGACGGCACTACTCCAGCAGGATCGCCTGGAGCGGATTTGCCGTAGGTGTGCGCATGTAGGTCGACGAAGAGCAAGGCGACGGCGAGAACGGCGACGATCGTGCGCCTGGTTTGCGCGACGGCGTACGCGAACAGGGCCGCGATGCACAGGCAGGCAATCGGCAGGAGGCGCTCGGGAACACGCGGGAAGCGAAACGGCGGTAGCGCGTGCCAGAGCGCCGCGTAGATCGGCGTGCGCGTTCCGAGCGCGAGCACGATCGGCACGAGCGCTCCGAGCCCGAGAATCGCGGCGAGTGCGTAGCGGCGTGCTCGAATGAGCAGGAGGAGACCGGCAAGCGCGACGAGCGGCGTCGCCCACCCGAGGAAGACGAACTGCTCGCTGCGCGAATGATCGACATGCCGCGAGACGAAGTCGCCGACGTGCGCGGAATAGAACGTGATCTCGTCAAGCGAGCGCCCTCCCGATTGCGTCGACTGCTCGATCACCGTCTGGCGGACGACCAGGCCGGCGCCGATCGCTGCGACCGCCCCGGCTCCCGCGCCGAGCCAGAGACGCCGGTCGCGCGTCCGGCAGAACGCGTAGCCGAGGAAGAACGGGATCGCACCGAGCGCGAGATGCACCTGTCCCGAGAGCGGAATCGATGCGAGCGCCGCCGCGGCGAGCGCGAGCCACCAGCGATTGCCACGCCGCGCTCGCTCGAAGGCCCAGAGCGAAAGCGGGAGAAGGATCGAGATCGGTCCGAGCAGATGGCCGACGCTCTGCTCGACCCGGTACGGCGCGATCGCGAACGCCAGCCCGCCTGCCAGCGCAGGGCCCCGCGGCAGACCGAGCTCGCGAAGCCAGGCACACGCCGCGAGACCCGCGAGGCCGTAGCAGAGGATCTGCAAGACGTTCCAGCCGCCGACGAGACCGAACACGGTGCCGAGCGGCCAGAAGAGGATCCCGTAGGGCCAGCCGGAGAAGTTGGGCTGCGGCTTCGCCTCCGGGCGGAAGCTGTACGGGTCCCGCCATGGCGCCCGGCCGTGCTCGAGCTGGTGGCCGACGAGCCAGTAGTGGTAGAGGGACTGCAGATGGTCGCCCGGAGAGGCTTCGCCGTTGGCGGGCGCCCCGCCCGAGAGGAAGTGCGAGCGGGCGTGGAGGACAGCGGGCCACGTCGCGGCCGCCCCAGCCGCGAGGTACAGCGCAGCGCCGAGCGCTACAAAGCCTGCGCGGCGCGAAGAAGCTCGTCGAAGTCCGGCACCTCGGCCGTGTCGTAGCGCCATGCGCCGCGGACCGTACCGTCCTGGTCGACGAGGAACGCCGTCCGATCCGCGACGCCACGGTGCCCGCGGAACTCCCCTTCGACGCCGAATGCCCGCATCGCCTCCTTGTTCCAGTCCGAGAGAAGCGGGAAGTTCAGGTCGAGCGCCTGAGCCCACGCAATGTGTGTCCACTCGGAGTCGCCGGAGATGCCGAATGGGCGGACACCCGCTTCGCGGAACTCCGGGCTCCTGTCACGCAGGAGCTCCATCTCGTGCGTTCAGGTCGATGACCAGTCGAACAGGTAGAAGACGAAGAGCGCCGGCCCGTCTGCGAGCAGCTCGTCGAGACTGCGGCGCTCGTTCGGTGCGGTCCAGACCGTCGCGTCCCGGGCGGCATGGTCTCCTACACCCAGCATCGAGCGCGAACCCTACTTCGCGAGCTGAGGCGCGGCCGCCACTTCAGTCGCGTCCGCAATCTCGCTGATCACTTCGACGATGTCGCGGCTCGCGTTGAAGACCCTGAGCTGCCGGTCGGCGCCGTTGCCGTTGCGCAGGATCTCCTCGATGCCGTCGAGTTCACGGTCGGAGCCGAGCTCGCGCGCGTGCGGCTCGATCTCCTTCAACGTCCGCCGGATCAGCTGCGCGACGGCGACGCGGTTGCGGCGGCCGGTCTCCAGATCCATCAGAGGCGCCTCCAGCCCGTAGCGCCCTGCGAGCCACTTGTTCTCCGTGGTGAGGATGCGGTGGTACGACGGAATCTGCTCGCCGCGGTCGAAGCGCTCGGAGAAGAGCTTCACGAGCGCCTGGCAGTACGCCACGATGGCGACGACGTGCTCGAGGCGTGTCACTGCGTCACAGATGCGCACCTCGATTGTCCCGAGCCGCGGATGCAGCCTGATGTCCCACCAGATGTGCGTGTAGTCGGCGATGCAGCCGGTCTTCTCCAGCTGTCCGACGACTTCCGCGTAGTCGGCGTAACTCTTGAAGCGCGGCGGCGGGCCCGAGCGGGGGAACGCCGCGAAGATCATCTGCCTGCTCGAGCTCAGCCCCGTCGGCTCCCCGCGCCAGAACGGCGAGTTCGCAGACAGCGCGAGCAGGGGCCCGATCTGGGGGAGGAGGCCGTTGACGACCTGGATCGCCTTGTCGGGGTCGTCCACGGCGACGTGGATGTGCATGCCGAAGATGAGCTCGCGGCGTGCGACGTACTGCAACTGATCGACGAGCGAGCGATAGCGGTCGCGTGCGGTGATGCGCTGGCGCTCGAACAGGCTGAAGGGATGCGTTCCAGCCGAGCCGACGCGCATCCCTCGCTCACGGGCGATGCCGCAGACGTAGCCGCGGATGTGCCGCAGCTGTTCCGCCACTTCGGCCGGCGTGTGACAGACCGGTGTCGCGATCTCGAGCACGGACTGCATCAGCTCCGCATTGATGCGTGGCTCGAGCTCGTGACCCGCGACTGCGGCGAGCACGGTGTCGATGTGCTGCACGAGGTCGAACGTCTGGCCGTCGAGGAGCATGTACTCCTCCTCGACGCCGAGCGTGTACGGATCGCTCTGGCCGAACGCGTGGTCGAGCACGCTGCCCCCGGTCGCAAAGCCTGCGCCCTTGCCCGTGATCGATGGCGGGTAGATCTGATGCTCATCCACGACGCCAGTCTGAGGAGGTGTGGGGTTGGAATCAACTCGTGCCTCGTCGAAAACTGTCGCCACCCGAACGGACGCACGGGCAAGCCCGCGCGTCCTCTATGCAGGCGCCGCCAAGTCGGCGCCTGGGGTCCTCCATACGGGAGTCTTGCTACTCGGGAAGCAGCGCGTCAGCCTCGATCTCGACCAGCCAGCGTGGATCGAGGAGGCCGGAGACCACGATCATAGTGCTCGCAGGCCGAACGTCGCGGAAAAGCTCGCCGTGGGCGCGGCCCACCTCTTCCCAGTCTGTGGCGTCCAGGAGGAAGGTACGCGTGCGGACGACGTGTTCCGCCGCAGCGCCCGCCTCGGCCAGGGCGGCGGCGATGATCTCGAGGCAGCGCCTCGCCTGCCCGTATGCATCGGTGGGAGGCGCGCCGCCGTCCGGCATCACCGCGCATGTGCCCGCGACGAAGACGTGCCGGCCGTCGCGCACCGCCCGCGAGAACCCGATTGTCGGCTCGTAGGGCGAGCCGGAGGAGACGAGGCGCCGATCCACGGCACTAGTATCGCCCGCCGATGGAAGCACTCAGGCAGATCGAGGACTGGCCCGCACCGTTCGCAGCTGCGGGCGTGCTGCGCGGCGGCGAGATTGTCGCGACGCACGGAGCGCGGGACGAGGTGCTGCGTTGGGCTTCGGTGACGAAGCTCGTCACGGCTCTTGCGGCCCTCGTCGCGGCGGAGGAGGGCGTGATCGATCTCGACGAGACGGCCGGCCCGGAAGGCTCGACCGTGCGCCACCTGCTCGCGCATGCGTCCGGTCTCCCTTTCGAGCCGGGCGCCCCGGCAGGGCGGCCGGGACAGCGGCGCATCTACTCGAACGTCGGGTTCGAGACGCTCGCCGAGCACATCGGAGTGCGCGCCGACATGCCCTTCGGGGACTACCTCGTCGCGGGTATCTTGCAGCCGCTCGGCATGCAGGCCGAGCTGCGCGGATCGCCTGCCGCCGATCTGCACGGCTCGCTCGACGACCTCCTGATCCTGGCCCGCGAGTTGCAGCGCCCCACGCTCGTCGCGCCGGAGACGCTCGCGGAGGCGACAACGGTGCAGTTCCCGGGTCTCGCCGGCGTGCTACCGGACTTCGGCCGCTTCGAGCCGAACGACTGGGGCCTCGGCTTCGAGCTCCGCGACGCAAAGTCGCCGCACTGGACCGGCGCGCGCAACTCGTCGCAGACGTTCGGTCACTTCGGCGGGAGTGGCACCTTTCTCTGGGTCGATCCCGGTGCACGGACGGCGCTCGCCGTCCTCACCGACCTCGACTTCGGCGACTGGTCGAAGGAAGCGTGGCCGCGTCTGTCAGACGCCGTGCTTCGCGAGGAAACCTAGGACGATCCGGTCGAACTCTTCCGGGCGCTCCAGGTTCGGAAGATGCGCCGCAGCGGCGATCGTTGCACGCTCGGCGCCGGGAATCCCGGCGGCGAGCCGGTCGGCGATGAGGTGAATGTCGGTGACGTCCTCGTCGCCCGTCAGCACCAGAGTCGGGACCTTCACCTCGCCGAATCGCTCCGAGGCGGGAGGGTCGAGGTGCAACACCCGAACGTCGTCGTGTCCCTTCTGCTGCTCGAAGGCGTGTCTCTGCATCTCGCCGACGAGCGCCCGCATGGCGGGATCGATGTCGTCGAGACTGCGACGCGGGCCCGCAAGCCAGGTGTGCAGGTTGGCCTCGACCGCACCATCGAGGTCTCGGCGTTCCAGCGCTTCCTCCTCGGCCGCGAAGAAGGACGTCACCTCTTCCGACCACTTGTGATCTGGGAGCCCGGCACCCACGAGCACGAGAGCAGAGACCCGCTCCGGCGACTCGAGTGCGAGCTCGAGTGCCGTGTTGCCACCGAGTGAAACACCAACCAGCGCGGCTCGGTCGATGCCTTCGGCATCCATTGCGTCGCGTATTACGCCCCTGTTCGACACGAGGTTCGTCTCGATCGGGGAATTCCCGAAACCGGGGAGGTCGACGCGCAGCACGGAGTGCGATTGCGCGAAGGAGCGCAGCTGAGGTTCCCAGAGACGTGAATCGGTGACGCCGGCATGAAGGAGGACGACGGGCGTGCCTTGGCCGTGGATGTCGTGCCAGACGCTCACGACTCGTCCGCGAACAGAGAGCGGATGAACTTGTCGAACGTCTCTCGATCGCAGCTCGCGACCGTCACCGGTGTCAGCGCACGAACCGACGCGGTGCGCGGCATGTTCATTGCCAGCGCGACCTCGCCGAAGTAGTCGCCCGGTCGCAGCACGTTCTGCGTACCGCGGCTCCTCTGGCTCACGGAGAGCATCCCGCTGAGGACGACATAGAAGCGGTCGCCGTCCTCACCTTCCGAGACGACGCCGGCGCCGGCTGGAATCTGTTCCCGTGTCATGTTCTGGGCAAGGCTCGCGAGCGTCTCGCCGGGAAGCGTCGCGAGCAAGCCGATCCGCGACAGCTCGTGCTGGGTTGCGCCGGCGGCCCGTGGGCTCACTCTTTGGGCGCCTCCTCCGACTGTCGCGGATTGTCCTCCCAGTTCCCGCGCTGCGCCTCCTCGTCCTGCAGGCGCTCGGGGGCTTGCTCCTGCTCTTCCTCGGTCGGCTCGGGCTGATCGTGCATGGTCCCTCCCATGGGTGCGCTCGACGGCTGGCGCTTCTGTCCGCTCTGCGGCGAGGCTATCGAGAAGATCGATGACCGCGCCGAGTGCCGAGCCTGCGGTTACGTGGGCTACGCGAACGCTGTTCCCGGCGCAGAGGCGGTCTGTTTCGACGAGCGGGGTCGAGTGCTCCTGGGGCGTCGCGCCTTCGATCCCGGGAAGGGCCTTTGGGATCTGCCCGGCGGGTTTCTCCACGAGGACGAGCATCCGCTCGAGGGGCTCCGTCGCGAGATCCGTGAAGAGACCGCGCTCGAGATCGAACCGATCGACTTCCTCGGCTTCTGGCTCGAGCCCTACGACGGGCGCATCGTGCTGTGTCTCGCGTGGACGGCGCATGCGCACGGCGATACCCAAGCCGGCGACGATCTCGTCGAGCTGCGCTGGTTCGAGCCGGACGAGCTCCCTCAGCGCTCGGAGCTCGCCTTCACGCACTACCCGGAGGTGCTCTCAGCCGCGCTCGGCCAGCGGGACGAGCACTCGTAGCGCGCCGGCCTCGATGCGGAACTCCACCGGCGGCTCGAGCACGTCGGGCTCGCCGTCGATCGCCGCCTCGAGTCGCCTCGTCTCGCCAGCAATGGCGAAGCGCTCACCGACGCGCTCCGGCGGATCGGCGCCGGGGGTGTACAGATGCAGCTTCCCTTCGTCGAGGCGCTCGCGCTCCCCGAGTGAAGGCAGTTCGAGTGCGTACGCATTGTTGGCGACCAGCACCAGCCTGGCCTCGACCGCGTCGCCGTCGATCGTGATGCCGAGCGGGTGCCGATGGGTGAGCAGGATCGCCCATGCGCGGATCCGCGCGAACGCTTCGCGGCGGCGTCGATGGCCTTCGCGCCGATGCACTAGCCGCGCATAGACGCCGAGTGACACGTTGTTCAGAAAGAGGCGCTCGTCTGCGCGCCCGACGTCGATGCGCCGCTCCTCTCCGCCGGCGAACGCGCGTAGCGCTCCGATCGGATCGTCACGGTCGAGGCCGAGGTCGCGCGCGAAGTGGTTCCGGGTCCCGAACGGAATGCAGACGAACGCGGCATCGCGTTCGAGCGCAACCTCGGCCACGGGCGCCAGGGATCCGTCGCCTCCGGCCATGCCCAGAACGTCGGCCGTCGAGGCGCGGGCGAGCTCTGCCGGGTCCTCGCCCTCCTGCAGGACATGGGTCTCGACGCCGGCCTCCCGCGCCTCAGTGGCGAGCTCGTCAGCCGTGGGCGAGCCTTTGCCGGAACGCGGATTGATGAGAAGGAAGGGGGCCAAGGACGGCCACTTTAGTGGGACCCACGGCCCCCTCGAATGAGCCATTCGGCCCATGGTGTCGTCCGGCGGCCCTGCCGATATTTAGGCCATGAGTGAACGCGGCCTTCACCAGATCGAGGATGACCTCAGCGAGACCTGGCTCGAGGACTGGGCGGGGGCGGGCGTCATCGAGATCGAGGCGCTCCTCGCCAAGCATGCGGCTTTTCTCAGGTTCCTCGAGACGCAAGAGGCGTAGAGGCTCGATCTGAAATTCCGCCCGGGATCGCTTAGATTCCCGGGGGAATGAAACTCAACTACCTCTGGCGCGGTCTTCCGGGGCACCCGATCCATCCGCCGCTGACGGACGCGACGATCGGGACGTACACGTTTGCCACCGTCGCCGGCCTTGCCGAAGTGACCGGCATCACCGAGAACTCTGGGGCCTACGGCTGGTGGATCGCGCTGATCTTCGGCCTGATCCTCACCGGGCCGACGGCCTTGACCGGTCTGCTCGACTGGTTGTCGATCACGCGCGGCACGGAGCTCTGGAAGACGGCGACCTCGCACATGATCGCGATGCTCTCTGCAACCGTCTTCTTCGCGCTGGCGGCGATCTTCGGCCATGCCTCGTACACGCATGGCGACATCAGCAGCGGCGCATTCGTGCTGACGCTGATCGGCTTTGCTCTCCTGACGCTCGGCGGCTGGCTGGGCGGCTCGATCGTCTTCGTGCACGGCATGCGCGTGCTCAACCTCAAACGTGAGCCTGCGGGGCGGGCGGTCTCGCCCATCCCGCACTCAGAGAAGGAAAAGGCCGAAGGCTCGTAAGGCGACGCCGGCGAAGCCGGCACCGCCTCCTTTGATCGGCGCCGCAAGCGGTGCCTTAGTCGGTCGGCTCGGCCAGCCCGAGAGCCTTCTCCAGCGCAGGCTTCGGCTGAGCGCCGATTGCCGCCGCTGCAGGCTCGCCGTTCTTGAAGAGGATCATCGTCGGGATCGACTGGACGCCGAAGCGCTGAGAGAGCGCCGGCTGCTCGTCGATGTTCACCTTGACGAGCTTGAGGTCACCGTTCGACTCCTCGACAATCCGGTCGAGCACGGGCGCCACTGCGTGGCACGGCCCGCACCATTCGGCCCAGAAGTCGACGATCACGGGCTTCTCGCTCTGGAGGACTTCCTCTTCGAAACTCTGTTCGGTCACTGTGGTTGCCATTCAGTCCTTTCTAGCTAATCCGTCGGTCGTACCCTGAGAAGAACGCTTCGGAACCTCGGAATGTTCCACCCCTAGAATCGGCGCCATGCCGTTCGAGCCTCTGATGCAGTATCCGGACCACATCGCCCTCGAGGAGGATGTCCTCGCCTGGTGGGACCGCGAGGGCGTCTTCGACCAGCTCCGCGAACGGAACCGTGGGGGGCCGACCTTCAGCTTCATGGACGGCCCGATCACCGCCAACAACCCGATGGGCGCGCATCACTGCTGGGGCCGGACGCTCAAGGACGTGTTCCAGCGGTACAAGGCGCTCCGCGGCTTCGACCAGCGCTACCAGAACGGCTTCGACTGTCAGGGCCTCTGGGTCGAGGTCGGCGTGGAGCGCTCCCTGGGCCTCAACTCGAAGCGGGAGATCGAGGAATACGGGCTCGCGGAGTTCAACGAGCGCTGCAAGGAGCGCGTGGCCGAGTTCGCCGAGGTCATCACTGACCAGTGCCGCCGTCTCGGCATGTGGATGGACTGGGACAACGACTACTACACCTTCTCCGACACGAACATCGAGTACATCTGGCGCTTTCTGAAGGAGTGCCACGCGCGGGGCTGGCTGTACAAAGGACACCGCTCGGTGGAGTGGTGCCCCCGCTGCGGGACTTCGCTCTCGCAGCACGAGCTGATCAACTCCTACGGGGAGCTTACGCATCCCTCGCTCTACGTGCGGTTCCCGATCAAAGGACGCGAGGGCGAGTCGCTCGTCGTTTGGACGACGACGCCGTGGACGCTGCCTGCAAACGTCGCAGCTGCGGTGAAGCCGGACGCCGAGTACGGGCTGACCGAGGAAGGGGACTGGTGGGCCGTCGAGCGGAACGCGGACGCGGCGTTCGTTCGCCGCGTCCGCGGCGAGGAGCTCGTCGGGCTCGAGTACGAGGGGCCGTTCGACTTGCTGCCGGCGCAGGAAGGTGTAGTCCACCGCGTGATCCCGTGGGACGACGTCACGCTGTCGGAAGGGACGGGAATCGTCCACATCGCGCCCGGGTGCGGGGCCGAGGACTTCGAGCTGTCACGCGTGCATGACCTGCCGGTGCTCATGCCGATCAACGAGTCCGGAGTCTTTTACAAGGCCTACGGCGAGTTCGAGGGCCGCTCGACGGAAGACGTCGAGAAGCCGGTGGTGGTGGAGCTCGAGCGGCGCGGGCTCCTCGTCGAGGCCGGCTCGATCATCCATCGCTACCCCATCTGCTGGCGCTGTGCGACGCCACTCGTGTTCCGGATCGCGGACGACTGGCTCATCCGCGCGGACGAGATCCGCCAGCCGATGCTCGACGCGAACGCGACGGTCAAATGGACGCCGGACTTCTACTCGAAGCGCATGGACGACTGGTTGCGCAACATGGACGACTGGAACATCTCGCGGCGCCGTTACTTCGGGCTGCCGCTGCCCTTCTACCCGTGCGACTCGTGCGGCCGGCTCACTGTGATCGGCTCCGTCGCCGAGCTACGCGAGCGCGCGACGGGCGGGCTCGACCAGTTGAAAGAGCTCCACAGGCCCTGGATCGACGAGGTGCCGATCGCGTGTGACTGCGGCGCGGAAGTGCGACGCGTGCAGGAGGTCGGCGACGCGTGGCTGGACGCCGGCATCGTTCCGTACTCGACGCTCGGGTGGCAAAACCCGGAGTGGAAGGAGCACGGGTACGCGAACGGGGCAGCCGCGGGGCTCACGGGCGCCGACCTGCCCGATCACGCGTACTGGGAGAAGTGGTACCCGGCGGACTGGGTGTCCGAGATGCGTGAGCAGATCCGGCTCTGGTTCTACTCGCAGTCGTTCATGTCGGTGACGCTCACCGGGCGTTCGCCGTACAAGTCAGTGCTGACGTACGAGAAGCTGCTCGACGAGCACGGCCGTGAGATGCACCGGTCCTGGGGCAACTCGATCGATGCGGCCGAGGCCCTGCAGAACATCGGCGCGGACGTCATGCGGTTCATGTTCTGCGAGCAGGTGCCCAGTCAGAACCTGAAGTTCGGTTACGGGCCCGCGGACGAGATCAAACGCCGGCTCCTCACTCTCTGGAACTCCGTGAAGTTCTTCGTCGACTATGCGAACATCGAAGGCTTCCAGCCCGGGGGCGAGGCCCCGGCCGACCTCCAGCCGCTCGACCATTGGCTGCTCGAGCGCACCGATCAGCTCGTCGCTGAGATGACCGAGGCGTATGAGCGCTACTGGACGCCCGCGCTCATCCGGTCGTTCGACTCATTCGTCGACGATCTTTCGAACTGGTACATCCGCCGCTCACGCCGCCGGTTTTGGGATGGGGACGAAGTTGCGTTGTGGACTCTTTGGCACGCGCTCGTGCGCTCGGTTCAGACGATTGCGCCGGTGATGCCGTTTCTGGCCGATTTTCTCTGGCGCACGCTGCGGGCCGAGGCCGCGCCCGAGTCCGTCTTCCTGGAGCCTTGGCCCGACGTGCGTGAAGCGGATCGCGGTCTGCTCGCCGAGGTCGCCGAGGTTCGGCGGGTCGTCGAGCTCGGCCGTCAGGCTCGCGGCGACGCGGGCCTGAAGCTGCGCCAGCCACTGCGCCGGCTCGTCGTGCAAGGCGCGGGCCCGGCGCAGGGCCACGCCGGTGAGATCGCCGAGGAGCTCCGCGTGAAGGAAGTCGAGTTCGGCCCGGTCGAGGCGACCGAGCTGCGCGTGAAGCCGAATCTCCCCGTGCTCGGGCCGAAGCTCGGCAAGGAGCTGGGCGCGGTTGGCGCGGCGCTGCAGGCCGGCGAGTTCGAGCAGCTCGAAGGCGGCGGGGTGCGAGTCAGCGGGCACGAGTTCACTGCCGACGAGGTTCTCGTCGAGCGCGGCGCGCGCGAAGGCTGGGCGCTCGCCGAAGACGACACTCTCACCGTCGCGGTCACGACGGAGCTCGACGACGAGCTGCGCAAGGAGGGCCGTGTGTACGACCTCACACATCGGCTGAATACGATGCGCAAGGAAGCTGGACTTGCGCTCACGGACCGGATACGAGTCGTCGTGCAAGAGTCCGACGCCGATCTGCTGGAGTACGAGGACCGCATCAAGGACGAGGTCCTCGCGACTGAGATCGTCGTCGGGACGGTAACCGAGCCGCAGATCACGAGAGCATGAGCCCCGCGCGTGTGCTTACGCGAACGCCGTGCGTAGGCGCTCGAGCCCGCGGTCGAGCAGCTCGTCGGTGACCGCAAGCGAGAGCCTTGCCCACCCGGCGCCGCGTGCACCGAAGCCTTCTCCCGGCGCGACGGCGACTCGGTGCTCGACGAGCAGTCGATCGGCCGTCACGCCGTCGGGCAGCCGGAACCAGATGAAGAACGTGCCTTCCGACTGCATTTCGATTCCCGCAAGAGCGGCGAACGCGCGGTCGCGGCGGCGCTCGTAGGTTGCCCGTCGCTCCTCGACTGAATTCTGCGGTCCCGTCAGCGCGGCGATCCCCGCTTCCTGGATCGGCCGGAAGATCCCGGCGAAGGCGTGGTCCTGCAGCAGCCCGATGCGGCGTACCAGCTCCGCATTCCCGACCGCGAACCCGAGTCGCCAGCCGGCCATCCCGTAGCTCTTCGACATGCTGAACAACTCGATGCCGACGCGGCGCGCTCCCTCGACGGCGAGGAAGCTTTCCGGTCGTCGGCCGTCGAAGACGACGTCGCCGTACGCAAAGTCGTGGAGGACCCATGCCTGGCTGCGCTCGGCCCACTGGACTGCCTCTGCGAAGAGACCGTCTGGCACGGTCGCCGCTGTTGGGTTGGACGGAAAGTTCAGGTACATGGCGTCGGCCGCCACGCCGAAGTCGGTAAAGGGAACATGCGCTGCACCCGCGAGCGCGACGGCGGAGAAGTAGTCGGGGTACCCAGGGTCGGGAAGCACGATCGTGCCCCCGCTCTCGACCGCGCAGAGCGCGAACTCCATCAGGCCGGTCTTCGTCCCGGGCAGAACCGCGACCTCGCGGGCGGCGTCGAGGTGCACGCCGTACACCTGTCCGTAGCGGGTCGCGATCGCCTCCTTCAGTGCAGGGACACCCGAGAAGGGCGCATAGCCGTGAATGTCGTGGCGCTCGGCGCACTCAGTCAGTGCTCGGACTACGTGTTCAGGGGGCCCCAGCTCCGGATTGCCGCGCCCGAGATCGACCAGCGGCTCGCCGCCCTCGGCCGCAGCTGCGGCGACCCGCGCCAGCAGCGATGTGAAGTACTGCTCGGGAAGACGATGCAGTCGCTCAGGGCGCTCGCGCACCCCGCGACTCTAAGCGGCGGACGTCTCCGCTCGACGCAGCTCGACGGGTAGCCGGAACACGACGTCTTCGTAGACGGACGAGAACGAGCTGATCTCGCTCACGCCCTGAGCGCGGAACCAGTCGCAGACACGTGCGACGAGCCGCTCCGGCGCCGAGGCGCCCGACGTCAATCCGACCGTCTCGACGTCGTCGAACCAGCGCTCGTCGATCTGGGTCTCGTCGTCGATCAGATGCGCCTTCACGCCCGCGAGACGGGCGACTTCGACCAGACGGTTCGAGTTGGAAGAGTTGCGCGAGCCGATGACGAGGAGCAGGTCGATCTGACTCAGCATCTCCTTCACCGCCCACTGGCGGTTGGAGGTGGCGTAACAGATGTCCTCACGCTGCGGGGCGTGGATGTGCGGGAAGCGGCGTTTCAACACGTCGATGATCTCGGTCGTCTCGTCGACCGAAAGCGTGGTCTGCGTGATGTACGCGACGGGCGTGTCAGCCGGAAGCTCGAGGGCTTCTGCGTCCTCGACGTTCTCGATGAGCACTGTCGCGTCCGGCGCTTCGCCCATCGTCCCGACGACCTCTTCGTGACCGGCATGTCCGATAAGGACGATGCGCCGTCCTTCTGCCGCGTAGCGCCGGGCCTGAACGTGCACCTTGGTCACGAGCGGGCAGGTGGCGTCGATCGTGGTCTGTCCGCGGACGGCGGCGCGCGCGTAGACCGACGGGGCGACGCCGTGAGCCGAGAGGACGAGGATCGCGCCGGGCGGGGCGTCCGTCTCGTCCTCGACGAAGATCGCCCCGCGCCCCTCGAGGTCGCGGACGACGTGTGCGTTGTGGACGATCTGCTTGCGGACATAGACGGGCGCACCGTAGAGCGATAGGGCTCGCTCCACCGTTTCCACGGCGCGTTCTACTCCGGCGCAATACCCCCGGGGCGATGCAAGCAAGACCCGCTGAACCAAACCGGCGGCCACGGTACCAGCGCCCGCGAGGGGCCGGTAAAAAAGGAAAAAGCCCGCCGCTCGGGGGGTTGGTGGCGACGGGCCTTTTCCTAGTGCTCACCGCGGACTGCAAGGCCAGGAACGCGCCGCGGTTCGCATCGCCCAGTGGGATTGACGCTAACGGGTCTCACGGCCCTTTCCAATAGGCCGAACGGCCCATCTTTGGAAGCGAGAGGAAAGAGGCCCTTCTGCCGGAAAAGCGAGCTTGTCAGGCGCCTCGGGGCGGCTCGACTGCCCCACGGCCGCTCCCTACAATCAGGACGCCCAGTGTCACAATCCAACCAAGCTCTGTGGTTCAACGCGGTACCGCTGCTCGTCGTCGCTGCGGCCTACGTCGGGGCGACGGCGTCGCTGGCCCCAGTGCTCCGGCGGAGTGGCCCGAGATCGCAATTCGAGCCCCGCGTCCTGGCGGTTTTCCCCGCGGTTGGGCTCGCAGCAGGGGTCTACGGAATCGTGCTGGCGGTCGAGCGCGAAGCTCCCCCGGGTGGGATCTGGCTCACCCTTGGGCTCGCCGTTTTCCTCGGCCTGCCCGCAATCCTCGCTGTGAGACGCGCGGGCGGTCACGCGGGCTCGGCAGGGGGATCCAAGCCCGAATCAAGGGCGTCTGCCTCGGGTGCCCTCACCGGAAGCGACGATCTCGGGGCGGTCGCGGGCGCGTTGCTGGCGCAGTCGGAGGACGTCGCGGGCATCGAACTTGCCTGCCTGGTGCTTGTCGAGGCGGAGACTCGAATGGGAACCGGTGTCGTCGGGCGTGTCAACGGCCGCAACCTGGATTGGTTTGCCGATGTGCGCATCGATCTCGAGAACGAGCCGTCAGGCGTGGCGACGGCGGCCTTCGAGGCAGTCCCGTTCGCCGTCTACGACGCTGCGGCCTCCAAGATCGTCAGCAGGCGCCTGGTCGAGGCAACGGGCGCAAAGAGCGTCGCCTTCATTCCCGTCCTTCTCGATGAGCGTGTCATCGCCGTCCTCGTTGCCGGCTCGGTTGCAGCGCACCGCGCGTTCACCACGGAGGAGCTCGGAGTGCTGCAACGGATCGCCGGTGACGCTGCGCTTGCGCTCGATCGCGCACGCTCGACCGCCAGTCTGGCGGAGGCGCTCGCCCGAGAACGCTTCGTCGCACGGATCTCGGCACGAGTTCGCTCGGAGCTGGACATCGACGAGCTGCTGCGTGTCGCCGTGGAGGAAACCGGCCGCGCGCTGGAGGTGGATCGGTGCCTGATCCGCCTCGGCCCTCACGGCGATATTCCGACGGCGCAGTGGCAAGAGACCGGCTTGGCGCCGGTCAAAGCCGGGAGACGTCTCGCGGTTTCCAACCTCGCGGTGAAACGCCGCCAGACGGTCGCCATCGAGGACATCGGTACGGCGCAGGAGCTCGACGATGCCTCGCTCGGAGGTCGCGACACGTTGCTGAGCCTCGGCTCCCGCGCCGTACTTGCTGTCCCGATCGTGATCTTCGACGAGCTGATCGGGGTGCTCGCGCTCCACCGCACCACGCCGGGGCGATGGGGCGATGACGAGGTCGCGCTGACCGAGGCCGTGGCTCGTGAGATCGGACTGGCGGTGCGGGTGGCGCAGCTGCTCCGCGAGAACGAGCAGCGCATGACACAGCAGGGGTCGCTCTTTCGCATCGCCGCACACCTCACCGAGTCGCTGTCGCTCTCGGACACCCTCGAGGCGCTTGCCCAGGCGGCGAACGACGCTCTGGGAGGCGCCTTCTCTGCGGTACTCATGCCACGGGGCGGGACGCTCGAGCTAACCGCCTCGGTCGGCCTTCCACCCATACTCGCCGCGGCGCTCGAAGACAGGTTGCCGGAGTCGGCCGCCTGCCTCCAGGCCGCAGCCCAGGAGGGGCGTCCGCTGGCCTCGCCCGACATTACGCGCGACGACCGCTTCGAACAGCCCTGGCGCGAGCAGGCAGAGGCTTCGGGATATCGGGCACTGCTTGCCGTGCCGGCGGCAAGCCCGCGCGCGGAGGTCGGAGGTCTGGTGGTCGTCTTCTTCGCTGAGGAGCGCGAGTTCACCGACGAAGACCTCGAGCTCGCGCGTCACCTCGGCGATGCGGCGCGGGGAGCACTCGAACGAAGCGAGCTGTTCGAAGCCGAACGCACCGCGCGCGCGTTGTCGCAGCAACTCGCGCGCACGGGCGGCGTGCTCGCAACGGAGCTGGACCCGGCGGCCGTCCTGGAGGAGGTCGTGCAGCAGGCGCCTGCGCTGCTCGGGGCGGATGCCTGCGCGGTCCGCACGCTCGAGGACGACGAGCTCGTCGTCAGCGCTGCGTCAGGAGAGGGCGCCGAGGAAGCCGTCGGGAGCCGAACCTCGGCGACGGCAAGGCTCTCCGGGGATGTTTTCCAGTCACGCTCGCCGCTCGCGGTCGAAGACGTCACCACCGACGAACGGCTCGTCGGCGCCGATGCATTCCTCCTTGCAGGGCATGCCGCGTTTCTCGGCGTGCCTCTCTCCGGTCCCGAAGGCACGCTTGCCGGCGTGCTCTCCGTCTATGCCCGCAAGCCGCGACAGTGGCGGCCCGAGGAAGTCGAGGCGTTGCTCGCGCTCGCGGGAAACACCTCCGCAGCGCTCGCGAACGCCGAGCTCTACTCGCGGGTCTCACTGGAAAAGGAACGCAGCGTTGCAATCCTCGCGAACATCGCCGACGGCATCGTCGCGGTCGACCGAGACGGCCAGGTCGTGCTCTGGAACTCCGCCGCCGAGGAGATCAGCGGCGTGCCTCAGGAGGAGGCGATCGGCCGTACGACGGTCCAGGTCCTGCAACGCCAGCTCGAGTCCGCAGAGGCCGAGACGCCGTCGGGCCAGCGCCTGATCTCGATCATGCGGGGCGGGGAGGAGGTCTGGTTGTCACTGAGCGAGGCGGTGATGCGAGACCCGCTCGGAGCCGTCGCCGGCCGCATCTTCGCGTTCCGTGACATCTCCGCCGATCGCATGGTCGAACAGGTCAAGTCCGACTTCGTTGCCGCCGTCTCGCACGAGCTGCGCACGCCGCTGACGTCGATCTACGGTTTCGCGGAGACCCTGCTTCGACAGGACATCCCGTTCGGGGAGGAAGAGCGACGCACTTTCCTCGGCTACATCGCATCGGAATCGGAGCGGCTGACGGAGATCGTCGACCAGCTCCTGAACGTCGCACGGCTCGACGCGGGCGACCTGCAGGTCGAGCTCGGCCGGATCGACGTCGGCTCCGTCGTGTCGGAGCTGGTGGAGACCGTCGAAGAGAGCGGCGTCATGAACGGCCACCGCTTCGAGATCGACCTGCCCGACGAGCCGCTCGCGGCCGAGGCCGATCCCGACAAGGTGCGCCAGGTCTTCAACATCCTCGTCGAGAACGCGCTCAGATACTCGCCCGGCGGCGGCACCGTTACGGTTGGCGCCCGCCGGTCCGACGCCCGCGTCGAGGTTCGCGTCGCCGACGAGGGAATCGGGATCCCGGCCGCGGAGCGTGCGCGCATCTTCCGGAAGTTTTATCGGGCCGAGTCAGCCGCGCGGGACGGCGCGGCCGGCACCGGGTTGGGCCTCTTCATCGCCAGGGAGCTGGTGACGGCGATGGGCGGCCGCATCTGGGTCGAGTCCACCGAAGGGGAGGGCTCGAGCTTCTCGTTCGAGCTGCCCGCCGCCCGCGAGTAGATGGCAGCCGGTTTGGGTATAGCGGCGGCGACCGCCGGGTGCGTCCCTCATGACCAAAGTTCTCGTAATCGACGACGAGGCTCCGATTCGTCTGCTCTGCCGCGTGAATCTCGAAGCGGTGGCCGTTCATGACGCCGCTCTCTTCGACGCTCTCCACCAGCTCCGACACGACGGAGCCGACGTCGATCCGGCCGAGCTCGACCTGCAGGT
>JALYST010000067.1 GCA_030854665.1 Actinomycetota bacterium | reverse complement strand
GAGCCAGAAGCGGGCGACGGCGATCGCCGGCTCGTGGTCGTACTGCTCGAAGAACATCCACTGCAATACCTGCGCGCGCTCGTACGGATCATCCGGCACGAACCGCGTGCCCTCGCCGAGATACCAGAGGATCGCGCCCGATTCCGCGAGCGGCCTGCCGTCGTCCAGCACGAGTGTCGGCACCCGCAGGGACGGGTTGAGGCCGCCAAGCACCTCCGACCGGTTCGAGCGGTTCACTACATCCATCGTGCGCCGCTCGTAGGGGATGCCGAGGTGCGCGAGCAGGAGCCGAACCTTGTAACAGTTGCCCGACACGGGGCTGTCATAGAGCAGCACCGCTAGGCCCAGGGAAGTCCGTCCCAGCTCTTGGGGCGTTCGTCCTTCCACTTGGGGAACGGCGCGTATGCCTCGGCGGGTGAGCTGGTTTCGGTCTCGACGCCGGCGCCGTGACGGATTGCCAGCTCGGAGCGCGGATAGACGATCTCTTTGTTCTCGCTGCGGGCGCCGGTCATGAAGATGACGCACGGACCGGTGCCTGCGCCGACGAACGAGTGGTCGGTGCCGGGCGGGCAGTGCACGAAGTCCCACGCCTTGAGCGGGCGCTCCCCCTCCTCGATCAGCAGCAGGCACTCGCCGGCGAGGACGAGGAAGTCTTCCTGGTCGGACTCGTGGTGATATCTCCCGCCGGCTTGCCCCGGCTGCAGGACGCCGATGGTGTAGCCGACCTGGAAGGCGACGTTGTCGCCCTCGACGATGAAGGCGTCACCGAGAGCCTCGTTGGTCACCCACCGTCCGTCGCGGACGTTCACCACGAACCAGCCGTCGGTGGCCGGGACGAGACCGGCGGCGGTTTCTTCGAGGCGTGCTTCCTCGATCATGCTCTCGTTAGGCCGTCGCGAACCGCTTGGCCGCTCGGGCGCGAGCCCGTTCCGCTTCGACCTCGCGATCCTTCGGCGCCGCCGACGTCACGAGCTGCTCGAGCAGCCGCCTCGACACGTCGGCGATCTCCTCGACCGCGTGCGCGAAGGCTTCCTCGTTCGCTTGCGACGGCTTCGTGAAGCCGCTGATCTTGCGGATGTACTGAAGCGCGGCCGCCCGCACCTCATCGTCAGTGGCGGGCGGCTCGTAGTTGTAGAGCGTGTGGATGTTTCGGCACATGCCCACATCTTATGAACTAGCCGAAGGCGAACGTCACGCTGACAGTCGCCTCGATCTTCTGGGTGCCCGGCTCGATCGGCACGCTCGAGTCCTTCGCCGCCCCGACTGCGAAAGGCATGGGCGGCACTCCGCCGCCGCCTTCGACGATCGCGGTGATCTTGCCGAGCGTCGAGCTCGACGCAGCCGCCAGAGTCTCTGCCTTCGTGCGGGCGTCCGCGACCGCTCCCTTGAGAGCGTTGCGGTAGGCGGCGTCCTGATCTGAGGCGAGGAGGTTCGGTCCCGAGACCTGGTTCGCACCGGCACCGACCGCGGCGTCGACGACGTCACCGGCGTCTCCGATCTTCCTGAGCGTTGCCGTGACTGTGTTGGAGGCGGTGTAACCGACGATCACGTCACCCTTATCGTTCATTCGCGGCGACAGCGAGACGTCGGAGGTCTGGATGTCGCCCTGGGCTACGCCCGCCTTCTTGAGCGCCGCGATCACGCGAGTGACCGCCTGGGAGGTCGCCGCGAGAGCCGCATTCGCCGTTACGGCCTGGCTGACCGTGCCGAACGCGAATGAGGCACGATCCGGGATGAGGTTCGCCGAGCCGGTGCCGAGGACTGTGATTCCGCCGGCAGCCGTATCGGCAGCCGGGGCACTTCGCGCGCCCGAGGGCTGGAAGACACCGGCAAACGCGGCGATCGCCACTCCGGCGGCCGCGATCACGGCGATGTGAGCAAGTTTCATCTGACACTCCCTTCGGTTGTCTACGCCCTATACGTCGCCAAGGTACGCGATCGTCACGGTGCGAATTGAACCGGACCGGGCGCTTCTTGCGAAGCCTCTTTGTCCGCAACTAACGCAGAGAGGGGTTCGATGGCCACGCTTGATCCACAGATGCAGGAGGTGCTCGCCGCCTTGGCAGCGCTCGATCCGAAGCCGATCGAGATGCTTGACCCGACCGAGGCGCGTAAGCAGCCAACCCCGGCCGACGCCGTACGGCGTGTGCTCGAGGAGCGCGGCCAGAGCACCGAGCCCGAAGCGGTCGCCGATGCCGATGACCGCAAAATCAACAATGCCGGCAGCGCCAGGCCGCTCGTCGGAAAGAATCCGATCCGGGTGTACACGCCGATCGGTGACGGCCCGTTTCCGGTCCTCTTGTATTTCCACGGCGGCGGTTTCGTAATCGCCGACCTCGACGTGTACGACAGTTCGCCACGGGCGCTCGCGAACGCCATGAACGCCATCGTCGTCTCGGCGCACTACCGCCAGGGCCCCGAGGATCCGTATCCGGCGGCGCACGACGACGCGTTCGCCGCCTACGACTGGACCGTCGAGCACATGGAGGAGCTGGGGGGTGACGGTCGGTTTGCGATCGCGGGCGAGAGTGCGGGCGGCAACCTTGCGTTGTCGACAACGCTGCGCGCGAAGGAGGCAGGCATGCCGCTTCCCCTGCACCAATTGCTCGTCTACCCGATCGCAGACGGCGATCTCTCCAAGCCGGCGTTCACGGAGTATGCAGACGCGAAGCCGCTGAACACTCCGATGATGGAGTGGTTCGGCAAGCACTACGCTCCAGACCAGAAGGATCCATACTTTGCCGTCTCCGAGGCGGATCTCTCGGGCCTGTCGCCGACGACGATCGTGACCGCTGAAGTAGATCCACTCCGCGACGATGGAAAGCTGCTGGCCGAGCGCCTCAAGGCAGCGAACGTGGACGTCGAGCACGGCCACTTCATGGGTGTGACGCATGAATTCTTCGGCATGGGCGCTGCCGTCGACAAGGCCAAGGAGGCGGTCGAGTACGCCGCAACCCGGTTGACGCGAAGCTTCGCGACCAAGCACGCACGAACGCAGTAAGTCCGGACAAGCAGATGGGGGCGGCACCCGAGCTGCCGCCCCCGCTGCAGGCCTGCTTCTGTGTGATCCAATCGGAGCGATGGCGACCTTCGAGGAGCTACTCGAGCGGTGGGACGGCGAGCAAGCCGTCATTCACTGCGACCGCGTGAGCGGAGGGTGGATCTTCGTCTGCATGCACTCGACGCAACTCGGCCCCGCGGCGGGTGGGACGAGGCTGAAGGTCTACGACAGTCCCGCTGATGGGCTGCAGGATGCGATGCGCCTCTCTGCCGGGATGACCGCGAAGCTCGCTGTTGCAGATCTGGGGCTAGGCGGCGGCAAGGCCGTGCTCGCGATGCCGAAGATCCCCGGAGGCGACGAGCGGAGCGCTTTGCTGCATCGCTACGGCGACATCGTGGCGTCCCTCGGCGGGAGCTTCATCACGAGCTCCGACGTGGGTACGGGGGAGTCCGACATGGACGTGATCGCCGAGCGGACGGAGCACGTGTTCGGCCGAAGCGTTGCGAAAGGCGGCGCTGGAGATCCAGGGCCGTTCACCGCCGTCGGTGTCTTCCACGGGATCAGAGCGAGCCTCGCGCACGTGCACGGATCGGGCGATCTGTCCGGGCGGACCGTGCTCGTCCAGGGTGTCGGGAGCGTCGGTGCCGCGCTCGCGGAGTTGCTCGGCCGCGACGGCGCTGCAGTGCTCGTGGCCGATGTCGACGCGGAGCGGGCAAAGATGGTTGCGTCTTCGGTCGGCGGTACCGCGGTCGAGACGGACAAGGCGATTGCCACCGAGTGCGACGTCTACGCGCCCTGCGCTTTCGGCGCGACGCTCAGCGCGGAAAGCGTTCCCCGGCTCCGTTGCCGGATCGTGGCGGGGTCAGCGAATAACCAGCTCGCAAAGCCGGAAGCAGCTGACTTTCTTCGCGCTGCTGGGATCCTCTACGCCCCGGACTACGTCATCAATGCGGGCGGCGCGATCGCAATCAACTTCCTCGAGCTGAACAGCCGCAGCCAAGCCGAGGTGGATGCAGCGCTTGTCCGGATCGGGGACACGCTGAGAGAGATCTACGCGCGGGCCGACACCGAAGGCATCACAACTGCTGCGGCGGCCGATGCACTAGCCGCTTCGCGCTTGTCGTAGCGAGCCCGTCGCACCGATCGCGAGACGCGAGTCCAGGTGCGCGGTTGCATAGGTGGCGCGCGCGGTTGCGGCCTCGACCGTGATCAGTTGCTGCGAGGCTGCGGGAGCAGGGGCGGCAAGGTCGTTCGCGAGGCTCGAGGGACAGGACGCGGGCGCCGAGCGCCGAGCGCGCCCGCTGAACTGCCAAAGGCGTCACCGATCACGGTACCCGCCGCCCCGGGGTCGTAGACTCATCGAATGACGGCACGGGTCGTCGAGCGGCGCATCGTCACGGTTCTCTTCGCAGACCTCGTCGGCTTTACCTCGCTTTCCGAGCGTCTCGACGCCGAGGATGTCTCGCTCATTCAGGACGCGTACTTCGACGCGGTCCGGGAGACGATCGAGCGGCACGGCGGCATGCTCGAGAAGTTCGTCGGCGATGCCGCTATGGCCGTCTTCGGCGCGCCGCGCGTCCGCGACGACGACGCCGAGCGCGCCGTGCGGGCAGGGCTCGCGCTCGTCGCGGCGATCGGGCGTATCGGGTCGACTCTTGGACTTGATGAAGGAGCGCTGCGTCTCCGGGTAGGGGTGAACACCGGCGAGGCCGTCTACGGCGAGGCGACCGCCGACCGCGGTCCCGTCACCGGTGACACGGTCAACGTCGCTGCGCGGCTACAGGCAGCGGCAGAGCCGGGAACCGTGGTCGTCGGCGAGGTGACCGCGTTGGCGGTCGCGGACGCGATCGAGACCGATCGTCTCGGCGATCTCGAGCTCAAAGGCAAGGGAGAGGCGGTCCCTGCCTGGCGCGTCATCGGTGCCTATCCGGAGCGGTCGCGGGAGCGGGCCCTCGGTGGTTTGAGCGCCGCGATGATCGGGCGGGACGCCGAACTGAGACAGCTGCTTGCGTCGCTAGACAATGGAGCCGAGCGCATCGTCGTTGTGGCGCCGCCTGGCGTCGGCAAGACGCGGCTCCTCGAGGAGTTCGGAACCGAGGCAGCGCACTCGGGCGCCCGGGTCTTCCGCGCGCGGCTCCGCCCCGACCTGCTCTCGCCGTTCGAGCCCGTGGGGCAGCTGGTACGGAGCGTCGGCGAGCCGACGGAAGTCCTCGCTCGAATTCCGGGGGCGCGTGGGGAGGTCGTGCGAGCCTCGCTCATGGCCGTGATAGCGCCGGTGGATGCCACTCCCGGTCCTGCCGAAGACCGCGATCGCCTGTTCGCGGCATGGCTCGAGGGACTCGACGCCCTCACAGCCGGCGACCCGGCCGCCTGGCTCGTCGAGGACTTGCACTGGGCATCCGGGGACCTACTGGCGTTCCTCGACTTCGCTACGCGCGCGCCTGCGCCTACCGGCAGGCTGATTGTCGGTACGACGAGACCTTCGCTGCTCGAGTCCGCCGCGCACTGGTGCCAGGACTCGGCGGTTCTTCATCTCGCGCCGCTTCCGGCTGCGCAGACTGCAGAGCTCATACGAGGGCTCGTGGGCGACGTGCTGCCAGACGAGCTCGTCGAGCGCATCGCCGACCGGTCCGGTGGTAACGCGCTCTTTGTGGAGGAGCTCCTGCGGACATGGGTAAGCACCGGCGTGCTGACGCAGAACGACACCGGTGCGTGGACGCTCGTCGTCGACGCTCAGGACGTCGCACTTCCCCCGACCGTGCAGGCCATCTACGCGGGGCAGCTCGACGATCTGCCCCCGTCGGCACGAACGGCCGCGCGCCGTGCTTCTGTTGCAGGACGGCGCTTTCCGTTCGCTGCGCTCCAGCCGCTCAACGTCGACGATCCGGAAGAAGCGGTCGGGGTACTCGAGCGGCGCGCGCTCGTCGCCGGCGCGGCAGACGATCCGATCCTCGGAGCGAGCTACGTCTACCGCCATGCGCTGTTGCGGGACGCCGGTTACGCGAGCCTGGCCCGAGGAGAGCGAGCTTCCCTGCACGTGCAGCTCGCGCAGTGGCTCGCCGGTCTTCAGGCGGACGCGCTCCCGACGCTGGCGGAGGTGATCGCGCGCCATTACGCAGCCGCGGTCGACAGCGCGCCATCGCTCGCCCGCGACATCGGCGGGCGTTCGCGAGACGAAGTTCGTGCGACCGCTGCAGAGTGGTTCGAGCGTGCATCCGAAGTTGCTTCGCGGTTCGCCGCCTGGGAGAGTGCGAGAACGCTCGCGCGTCGCGCGCTCGATCTTTCAGAGAAGGAACAGCCGCTTGTGCGAGCTCGCCGGCTCGAATTGTTGGCTCACGTGACAGCAAACGCAGCCGGTCTGGAGGAGGCCAAGGAGCATCTTCGCGAGGCACTCGAGCTGCACCGCGCCGAGGGGTCCCGTTCCGGTCTGGCGTCCGCGGGCGCAGCGTTGGGTCGGCTGCTCTGGGCCCAGACGCGTTTCGAGGAGTCCGAGAAGCTCGCCGACGCGTTGCTCGAGGAGATCGGTGGGCCGGAAGACATCTGCTGGGCACGACTGCTCCTCACGCGGGCCTCTGGGGTGCTCGGTGCCTGGGATGCATACGACCGCGCGGAGGCCGACGCGACCCGAGCGTTGAGTCTTGCGCGCGCCGCCGCCGACGAGGGACTCGAGCTCGAGGCGCTGCGGCTAACGGTCGTGATCCAGCTCGAACGCGGCGATGGGGACACCGGCGCGTTGGCGGCTGTCGAGGAGCTCGCGAAGAAAGTAGGCCAGTGGGAAACGGTGGCCTTTGCCGTGCGAGCGCGAGCCGGCGGAATTCTCGACGATCAGCCGGAGGCCGCGCTCACCCTCTTCGAACGCGCTGCCGAGGTGGCCGTTGCATACGGCTTGACCGAATCTGCCGGCTGGTCTGACTACTCCAGGGCCGAGGCCTACTTCTGCATGGGCCGCTGGGACGATGCGATCGACGCAGGCTTGCGCGCCGTGGCCCTGGGGGAGGAGCACGAGTTCTTTCGCCTTGTCGTTCGCTCGTGGTTCGTGCTCTTGCCGCTCGCGCGCGCCCGCGGGCGAGACGACCTAATCCGGCAGGCTCACCCGTACTTCGTCTCGCGTCTCGGGCGTGCACCGGATTCCCAGTATTCGCGAGTCGTCGCGACAGCCGCGCATCTGCACTTTGCCGCGATCGGTCTCGAGCCGCGCTTCATTCCGGATGTCGAAGAACGATTGGCATCCTTCGATCTCGACCATGCCGGGCCAAGCTGGCTCGCAGCGGTCGAGACACTCGTCGAGGTGTGGCTGAGCTCCGGGGACGATGGTGCCGCGGCCCTCGCGCTGGACCGCATGCGCGCGCGTCTCGACCGCGACGGCGCGACGGCGCTCGCACGGTCGACCGAAGCGTTGCTGCGCGCGCGCCTGATGCTGACGCGGGCAGAGGATGTCGAGGCTACGGCAGCGGCGGAGCGCGCCCTCGCAGAGCTCGGTGACCGTGCACCGTGGTGGAGGGCGAAAGCGATCCGGGTCCTCGAGCAGGCCGGCGCGGCCGGCGCGGACCTACTCGAGGATGCGCGGAAGATCGAAGCGTCGCTTGGCATCCCGAGCGCAGGCGTCGCTGCGTAGGCTTGCGCCGTGCAGTCTCAGGCTGAGTTGAGAGATCGGCATCGCGGTCCGGTCATCACCGCCGGTGACCGCGGGTTCGACGATGCGCGCGCGACCTTCAACGGGATGATCGAGCGGCACCCGGAGCTGATCGTGCGGCCGATCGATCTCGCCGACGTCCTCACAGCTGTGGTGTTCGCGCGCGAAGCGGATCTTCCGGTGGCGATCCGCGGAGGCGGACATGGCGTCGCAGGCCATTGCGTCGGTGACGGGAGCCTCGTCGTCGACTTGCGCCTCATGCGCGAGGTCGCTGTCGATGCGGAGTCGCGGACGGCAACGTGCGGAGGCGGTGCGCTCTGGGAGGACCTGGACACCGCCGGTCAGCGGCACGGCCTCGCTACCCCGGGCGGAACCTTCGGCGACACCGGAGTCGCCGGCCTGACCTTGGGCGGCGGCATCGGGCACTTGACGCCATCGTTCGGGCTAACGCTCGACAACCTGCTCGGCGCGACCGTGGTCGTGGCCGACGGCAGTGTCGTTTCGGCGAGTGAGAGCGAGAATGCCGAGCTCTTCTGGGCACTCCGCGGCGGCGGCGGAAACTTCGGCGTCGTCGTCGACTTCACGTTTCGGCTCCATCCGGTCGGACGTCTGCTCGGCGGTCACCTCGACTATCCCCTCGAAGACGCACCGATCGTGCTTCCCGTATGGCGGGACGTGATGGCAAGTGCCCCGGACAGCTTGTCGAGCTTCGCGCAGATCTATCGCGAAGGCGTCACCGGCGAAGGGCTCGTCAACGCGTCGATTGCCTGGGTCGGCGATCTCGATGCAGGGCGTGAGGCGATCCGCGAGCTCACCGACGGGCTGTCGCCTGTGAGGAACGCCGTGAGGCCCATGTACTACTCCGAGGTGCAGGACCTCTACGCACGCATGCCGTTCGGGTTGCGGAACTACTGGTCTGGACGGTTTCTCCGCGAGCTCCCTGACGAACTGCTTGCTCTCACGAGCGAGCAGTTCGTCGAGCGCGAGACTCCTGGAAACGTGCTCTTCGAGCCGCTGCACGGTGCACCGACACGCGTGCCTCCCGATTCGACGGCGTTCGCCGGGAGAGAGGCCCGTTGGAACGCGACATTCCTCGGCGTCTGGACGGAGCCGGGCGAGGACCAGCGCCAGATCGAGACCGCCCGCGCCTACTCGAGCTCACTCGAGCCCTGGCGGATCGGCGGCGGCTATCTCAACTACGCCACCGAGGCTTCGGCGGACGGTCTCGAAACGGAGTTCGGCGCGCAGCGGTTCGAGCGTCTACGCGCAGTGAAGCGTCAGTACGACCCGTCGAACGTCTTCAGGTTCAACCACAACATCGCTCCGAACTAGGGCTACATGCCCTTGGCGAGACCGACGACGTGCCCTTCGGGGTCGGCGAAGAGCGCGATCGTGACCTCTGGCAGCTCGGTCACCGGCAAGATCGTCTTGCCGCCGAGTTGCTCGGCCTTGTCGAGCGTCGCCTGCGGATCGTCGGTGCCGACGTAGAACGTGACGTGACCGTTGCCGTCCGGGGCCTGGCCAAGGCCGCCGCCGATGCCGCCGTCCTCCTTGTCGACCATCGCGTAAGGCATGTCGCCTGGGATCTTCTTCGTGTTCCAACCAAACAGCTCGCCGTAGAACTTCTGGAGTGAGTCGAGGTCCTTGCCTGAGACCTCGAAGTGCACGACCGGATGTGCCATTACTGGTTCTCCTTTCTCACATCGATGGTGCTTGCGTGACCCACGGGTCCTCGCCGGGGTCGCCGCCGCCGGCGGCCGTCTCCAGGCGCGGCAAATAGTGGTCCCAGCCGTGCGCATGCGAGGCGATCGCTTCCGCGTTCGGGAGGTCCTTGTGCACGAAGCGGAGGCTGGTGCCGTCTCCGTCCGTCGCGAGCTCGATCACGATCGCCGAAGAGCCCGGTGGCACGCCTTCGTTGCCGTCCCAGCCCCAGGTGAAGACGAGCCGGTTGGGCTTGTCGAGCTCGACGTACTCGCCGCGGGCGATGTGGCCCGGGATGACCTCGCAGCGGAAGATGCCGCCGGGCTGCGGATCGAGGTCGGCGTTGATGCCCTTCCAGCGCATGAGCTTTTCGGGGACGACGAGAAACTCCCAGACCGTCTCCGGACTGGCGTCGATCGCGAGCGTGCGCTCGTAAACGGTGGTGTCAGTTGCGGCGTCCATGCTTCTTTCGCTCCTCCTTCTCTGCTTCGCGTTTGAGTGTCTCGAGCCGGACGTTCCAGAACTCCTCGAGGAAGTCCTTGAGCTCGGCCAGCCCTTCGGGACGTGCGCGGTACAGGCGCCTCGTACCGTTGCGTCGCTCGCTCACGAGCCCCGCCTCCTTCAGGACGTTCAGGTGCTGGGAGACTGCAGGCCGCGTGACGTCGAAGTGGGACGCGATCTCCCCGGCGCTCAGCTCGTCGTCACGGACGAGCGTGAGAATCTGCCGCCGCCGGGGCGCGGCGATTGCTTTGAGGGCGGCCTCCACGGGGGCTATGTAAGCATATCCTTACGTAAGAAGCAACTTACACACTCGGCGGGGTCGCTACGGAACTCTCATCCCTCGCCGGCGGAGCGCGATCCCGGTGAGGATCTCGCGCACGATCCGGTCGGCCACGAGCGCGGTGATGTCGGCCGAGCCGACCGCCGTCGGGATGACCTCGACTACGTCGGCTCCAACGAGCTGGAGTTCCTCGGCGATCTGCCGGCATGCACCCAGCAACTCCGCGCTTGTCAGGCCGCCGGGCTCTGGTGTCCCGGTCCCGGGCGCGAACGCGGGATCGAGCACGTCGACATCGACTGACAGGAAGACAGGGCCGCCGCCCACGTGCGCAACAGTGCTGCGCACGACCTCGTCGATACCTAGCTCGCGCACATCGTGTGCGAAGAAGCTCCTGATGCCCTGCCCCGCTTGCCAGCTGAATTCCGCCTCGCCCGGCCAGTAGCCACGGAGCCCGATCTGGACGTAGCGGCCGGGGTCCACTTTTCCGTCGTGGACGAGTCGGAACATGGGAGTGCCGTGGGAGATCTCGACGCCGAAGACCTCGCGGCCGGTGTCTGTGTGCGTATCGAAGTGGACGAGGCCGACCGGGCCATGACGGGTTGCGCACGCACGGATATCCGGCTCGGCGATCGAATGGTCGCCGCCGAGGACGATCGGGATGAGCCCGGCATCGAGAACCTCGCCGACCGTTGTCTCGATCGCTGCGTGCGAGCGGGCCGCGTCCGCCGGAAGCACTGGGGCATCACCGAAGTCGACGATGCGCAATTCGGCGAAAGCGTCGACCTTGGCCTCGAGGTGGGGGCCAGGCGGACAGCTCGCTGCGCGAATCGCGCGCGGTGCGAAGCGGGCTCCAGGCCGGTCGGAGACGAGATCGTCCATCGGCGCGCCAACGATCGCGACGTCGAAACCGTTGAGCAGGGCTGGATCCTGGGTGTACGGTGCGCCGCCGTAAGTGAGCGGCCCTGCATAGTCGGGCTTCTCGCCGTATCGGCGCCAGCGTTCGAGCGGGTCGATCAAACCTGCACCGCCAGGCGTTCGGCCACCACTCGTTCAGCTTCGGCCCTTGCAGCCGGATGCCCGGTGACCGCCTCGAGGAAAGCCTCTTTCGCGAGCGAGTAGAGCTGCACGTCCGTCGACGCGGTCACCGTCGCGGTGCGTGGGACGTTGCGCAGGAGCGCAATCTCGCCGAAGCCGTCGCCACGTCGCAACCGCGGCCCGGCGGAGACCGCCAGCTCACCGTCGGCTACGAGGTAGAACTTGTCGCCCGGATCCCCTTGGCGGACGATCGTTTCGCCACGCGGGCGGGAAAGGGGGACGAGCACCCGGGCCAGCGCCTCGAGCTGGGGCGCGCCCAGCGGCGCGAACATCGGCAGACATCGCAACAAGCCGAGTTCGACGACCGGGACTGTCGCTGTGCGATCGATCGCAAGCAGCCCTCGTGCGGCGAAGACCGCCACGATCGGGAGCACGCAACCGAGGCAGACGATTGCAAAGCGCGCCCCGAGCACTGCAACGAGGGCCGGTGTCAGCAGCGAGCCGATCGCCAGCGCGGCCATCGATAGTCCCTCGAGCACGCCGAAGATTCGCGCAAGGACATCGGACCGTGCGATGCGCTGGAGCAGAGTGCGACCCGCCACGTCGACGACCGTTCGGGCTGTTCCTGCAACGAGCAGGAGGACGAACGCCAGCGCGGTGGTCGGACGGATGCCGAGGACGACAAATGTGAGCCCCCACACCCCGACCGCAACAAGCAGCGGAGGCACGAGCCGTGGCCGCCCGATCAGCGCGACTGTCGCCACGATTCCGATCACCCCGCCCGCGCCGAACGCCGCGTTCAGGTAGCCCGCGCCTGATGCACCGATGTTCAACAGGTCAAGCGCGAGCACGACGAAGAGGACGTCCAGCGCGCCAATCGCGACGTATTGCGCTGCCACGATGCCGACGACGGTCCGCGTGTTGCCGTCCCTGCGCACCGCGCGGAGGCCCGCAACAGTCTCCGCGAGCGTGCCCACGGCTGAACCGATGGGAGCGGGTCCACGCACCGGCACGACCAGCAGCGCGCTGGCCGCGACACAACCGGCCATCACCGCAAACACGGTCCCCGGGCTCGAGACCGCGAGCAGCACGCCCGTCAACGCCGGAGCGGCCAGCATGCTCGCGCTCTCGATCCAGCCTGCGACGACGTTCGCGGCTGTGAGCTCCTCGGGTTTGCGTGCCAGCGCTGGAACGAGCGCGGCTTGCGTCGGTCGCGTGACCGTGACGGCAGTCGCGCCGCATGCGGCGAGCGCGTATGCCAATAGCGGCGACGCTCCGCCGAGCAGCGCCGCTGCGGTGGCACTCAATGCCACGGCCTGAGCGACATACCCCCACATCAGCACGCGCGCGGGTGGATAGCGATCAGCGAGGACCGCGGCGAACGGCGCGAAGACGCTCGCCGGAACGAGCTGTGCGGCCGCGACGAGCCCGGCAGTAGTTGCACCTCCGTGGCGGTACGCGAAGACGAGCATCGCGATCCACACGCCCCATTCCGCGGCGTTGAAGCCTACGAACGCAAGCTGAACGCGCCGGAGCTCCGCGTTCCGGAACACACCGCCCAGCACCGCCCGAACCTGCGCGAAGGAGCGCATCAGTGGCGGGTGACGCGGTCGGATGCCGCTGCGCGGATTTGCTTTCCCACCGACGGGAAGTCCCGCACGAGGTCGTTGAGCGTTCCGTCGGGGAAGACGAGCAGCCAGAGATCTGTCTCGGCGACGACACTCGCCAGCCGGGGGTAGCTGAAGCCGGCGGCCCATTCGAGTGCTGCGAGCTCGCCGAAGAAATCGCCCGGGCGGAGCTCGCGGATGACCTCGTCCTCGATCTGCACCACCGCCGTGCCGGCGATGACCACGAAGAAGTCACGCGAGTTCTCCCAGCGGGCGACGACCGTTTCACCAGAGCGCACCATTCGCTCGGTCGCGGTCGCGGTCGCGCGCGCGAGCTCGGCGGCGTCGAGCGAGCTGAACAACGGCAGGCCCGCGGTCGACCCGTCTTGCTCACGAGTCGAGACAGTTGGATGGCGCTCATACGTCGCTGCCAACTCGACTTGCGCCGGCTCCGCAGTGCAGAGGAAGTCAAGTACTCGGTCGACGTCCGCACGGGTGGACGTGTGGTTCAGGATGCAGAGGCGAATTGCGTAACGTCCGCGCAGGCGTGTGGAGGACACGAGCCCGAGGCCGCTCTGTTCGAGCGCGGCGACGAGGCCCGCGTTCCGCAGCTCCAGCTCGTCCTCGTCGTCGACACCTTCGAAGCGCCGCCGGAAGCACACGACCCCGAGTGACGGTGGCGCGCACAGCTCTAGATCGGGCTGCTCCTCGATGCGTGCGACGGTTTGCTCAGCAAGCTCGAGCGACCGCTCGATCGCCGTGCGAAACGCATCCAACCCGAAGGCGTGCAGCGAGATCCAGAGCTTGAGCGCACGCGATGTACGCGAGAGCTGAAGCCCGAGGTCGGCGAAGTTGACCTCGTCCTCACTCGCCTGTGCATCCCGCAAGTAATCCGGGACGATCTCGAAGGCACGCCGCAGCGCGTGGCCGTTGCGGACGAGCAGGCAGCCGCACTCGTAGGGCTGGTAGAGCCATTTGTGCGGGTCGAGCGCGATCGAGTCGCCGAGCTCGATCCCGTCGAGTTGTGTGCGGCCACGCTTCGACAGGACGGCGAACCCGCCGTAGGCAGCGTCGATGTGACACCAAACGCCACGGGCTCTGCAGATTTCCGCGAGCTCGCGGAGCGGATCCACGGATCCGGTGTTCGTCGCGCCCGCGTTGACCGCCGCGAAGAGAGGTAAGCGTCCGGCTGCGAGGTCCGCGTCGATCGCTTCGGCGAGCGTGCGAGGCGTCAGCCGGAAGGTCCCGTCGGCCGGCAGGACGCGCAGCTGGTTCGGCCGGAAACCGAGGATGCGCGCCGCGCGAGCGAGCGACGAATGGGCTTGGTCGCCCACGTAGGCGACGACGTCGTCGCGCATGGCGCCGATCCGAGCCTCGCGGGCGCACGCGAGCGCCGTGACGTTCGCTGCCGAGCCGCCCGTGACGAGCGCGCCGGAGGCGTCGGCTGGGTAGCCGATCCACTCCTTGAACCATCCGAGGAGCTCGAGCTCCATCTGGCTGGGACCGGCGGACTCCATCCACGAGCCGGCATAGACGTTGCAGGCGCTTGCGATCAGATCTCCAAGCGCGCCGGGCCACGTCCCGGCGCCCGGAATGAAGGCGAAGAATCGGGGATGCCCCGTTCGGCTCATATGCGGAAGCACGTCGCGGAAGAGACGCGCGAGGATGTCCTCGTACTCGTGCGGCTCAGTCGGGGCAGGCCCGCCAAGGCGTATGCGCATCTCCTGCGCAGTGGCGCGCCGGAGAGGTGGCTGCGCGTCGTCCGTCAGCCAGTCGATGAGCGCGTCCACGGTGCGGTAGCCGAGCCGCCGCATCGTCTCGGCATCGAGTTCAAGCGGATCCACCGGGCCGTTCATTCGCCGATGCTGGCACGCCGCCGGCCAGTTGCCTAGGCCCAGAGGACGGACGGGCGCCAGGGCGGCGAGAACGCCGCCCTGGCTTTCACCGATTCACGCGTCGCGTGTGCAGGTCCGCCACGCGCCGAGCGCGAGAGGGACGACTGTCCAGGCGGCGACGACGAGAGCCGCCGCTGCGAGCGAGATCGGCACTGTCGGGCTGCCCTCGAAGAGAGCGGCGGGTGCAAGGCGGTCGGTTGCAGCGCCGAGGAGACCTTCGCGGAGAGGGCCGAGCGTCTTGATCTGAAGCAGCACCGGCGCGCCGACGACCAGCCAGCCGAGGACGATCCCGATCGTCGTCCCGCGCGAACCGAGCGTCGAGGAAACCCCGAGCGCGAGGACCAGAGCGAGCGAGGTTACGAGCGCGAGCCAGGCCGCCGATCCGACGAGGAGTCCTGCGCTGGGCGCGTCGAGGGACCCCGCGAACACGACCGACGCGGTGGCGGTAATGGCGAATGCTGCACCCACGATCGGCAAGAGGAGCCCGAGCCCGGCGGGAATGCGTGCCGCGAACAGGGCGAGACGCGAGCGCCCGGTGACGACCAGCTCTCGGAAGACGCCGGAGCCGAGGTCACCCGCTCCCAGTGTCGCCCCGACGAGGATCGCGGCGACGACGCCGAGCACCGACAGCATGTCCAGCGAGCCCGACAGGTTCTGCAAACCTCCTGCCGGCCCATGTTTGGCCGGATTCGCGGCGTGGATGCTCAGCAGGACCGTGTAGGCGACGATCATCGGCAGGACGGTGAGCGCAAACGCCGAGATCACGAGGCCACGCCGCTTGCGTAGCTTCAGGAACTCGGCCCTCACGAGTCGCGCTCGTCTTTGGCTTCGGCTGCGCGTCCGCGGTAGCTCCGCCGTGACAGTTGTCGTGGTCATGCTGCTTCCTCCAATCGGGATGTGATCTCCAGGAACCGCTGCTCGAGCGACACGCGTGCCGGCTCGAATCGGCGAATGGCTAGTCCTGCCAGGACGAGACGGCGGCCGATGTCGTCTTGCGCTTCGACGGACTCGGCACTGAGGGTGACGCGGATTCCGTTTGCTTCCGCAATCGCGGACTTGACGCCGCGGTGGTCCGACAAGATCGCCAGCGCTTGCTCCTCGTCGCTCGTCGCGATCAGAATCGTCTGCTTCCCTCCGGCGGCAAGCTCTGCGATCGAACCCTGAACGACGACCTTCCCTCGATCGACGATCGCGACCTCGTCACAGATCTTTTCCACCTCGTCGAGCAGGTGCGAAGAGAGGAGCACGGTCCGTCCCTCGTTGACGAAGCCCCGGATCATGTCCCTGAACTCGTGGATGCCGGCCGGATCGAGCCCGTTGGTGGGCTCGTCCAGGATCAAGAGCTCAGGGTCGGCGAGGAGGCTGCGGGCAACGCCGAGCCGCTGGCGCATGCCGAGCGAGTAACGCTTCACGCGTTCGTCTGCCCGCTGGGAGAGACCGGCGCGTGCGAGCGCGCCGTCGATCCGGTCATGCGCTTCCGGCTCGCGCGCAGCTGCAATCACGGTGAGGTTCTCGCGGCCCGTCAGGTGACCGTGGAAGCGGGGCTCCTCGACGATCGCGCCCACGCGCGCCAAAGCAGCGGCGCGTTCGTCCGGCACCGGGCGGCCGAGCAGCCGCATCGTGCCGCCGGTCGCCTGCGTTAGGCCGAGCAGCATCCTGATCAGCGTCGTCTTGCCGGCGCCGTTCGGGCCGAGGTAGCCGAAAGCGGAGCCGCTCGGCACGCGCAGCTCGACGTTGTCGACCGCAACCCGCTCGCCGAAACGTTTCGTCAGGCCTGAGGTCTCGACGACGAATCCCGAAGATCCCTGCATGTTCATGTCCTCCTGTTGCGAAATCCGGTCGTCACCACGCTAGGGCCGCCAGCCCGGGCCGTCTTCGGCCGCGATGGGGATTACGCGTCGTCCTCGCAGACGATCTTTGGATCGTTCTCGCGGACGAGGCGACTTGACCGCATTCGGAGTACCTTCATGACCGTGAAGAGGCTCTGGCCGTTGGCGCGGCGCTACTGGTTCGACGCTCTGATCTTGGCGGTGCTCGGTATCGGTCTAACCGGCGCGGTCCTTGGTCGGGAGCACATCAACGGACCGGAGGGCCCGCTGTGGTTCGACATGTTGGCGTTGCTCGCGATCGTCCTCCCACTGCTCGCCCGGCGACGCTTCCCGTTCGGCGCACCTGCGGCGTTGGGTGTTGCGGCGGCCTTGACCTCGTTCGTGGACAAGACGGTCGTTCCCTACGATGGCGTGACGTTTCTGGCGGGGTGCGCCGCGCTCTTCCTGGTCGGCTCGCTCCGAGACCGGTTCCAGGCCGTTGCGGGGTTCGCCATTGCGGAGGGCGTTCTTGCGGTGGTGGTCCACAACGATCCAAGGTCGGGTGTTGGGAATTTCATCGTGGCCAGCATCATCTTCACCATCGTCTGGACGATCGCGTTCGGCGTCGGCCGCAAGTCTGTGGAGGCCGACGAGGCGACGGAGCGGGCCACGCGGGCCGAGCGCGAGCGCGAGGAGCGGGCGCACGTTGCGGTCGCCGATGAGCGGGCGCGGATCGCGCGCGAGCTTCACGACGTCGTCGGCCATAGCGTCAGCGTGATGACCGTGCAGGCATCGGGGGTGCGTCGGCTTCTCCGGCCGGATCAGCAGCGCGAGCGCGACGCTCTGCTCATCGTCGAGCGGACGGGGCGCGAGGCGCTGGCGGAGATGCGACGCATGGTCGGCGTTCTTCGCCGCCCCGAGGAGGCGCCCGCGCTTGCTCCGCAGCCCAGCCTCGAACATCTCGAGAAGCTGGTCGAGCACGCGCGGGAAGCCGGCCTGCCGGTCGAGCTACGCGTCGAGGGAGAGGCCGTCCAGCTCCCCGTAGGCGTCGACCTGACCGCATACAGGCTCGTTCAGGAGGGCCTGACCAACGCGCTGAAGCACTCACAAGCAACGCGGGCAGAGGTGCTCGTGAACTACAGCGACGGGCAGATCGAGGTCGTCGTGAGCGACGACGGCCGCGGCACCGGCAGCGACGACGGCGGTGGGCACGGTCTCGTCGGGATGCGCGAGCGCGTGTCGGTGTACGGCGGCGAACTGGACGCGGGCCCGCGGCCTGGAGGCGGTTATCGGCTGCGCGCGAGGCTCCCGATCGCCTCATGAGCCTCACCGTCTTGATCGTCGACGACCAGGCGCTCGTTCGGGCCGGCTTCCGCATGATCCTCGATGCCGAGGAGGACATCGAGGTTGCGGGGGAGGCCGCGGACGGAGAAGAAGCT
>JALYST010000063.1 GCA_030854665.1 Actinomycetota bacterium | reverse complement strand
GTTCGCCCTCCCAGGTCAGGTCGGTGCTGTCCTCGACGGCCGCGAGCAGGAACGACTCGACCACGTGCGGCACCGGTCCGCGCACGAGGCGAAAGTCGATCCGCTCGGGCCGTTGGAAGCGAACCGTTTCCACCGTCGTGGTAACTCCGCACTTGACCGGCGTGAAGTGAGCCGCCAGCACCATGTCCGCGCTTCGTTCCCAGACCTGCAGCTTGTCCTCGAGCGCTCGAGGTGTCCGTTCCAAGTACGGTGCAGCGATCACGTCGAAGACGATTTCGCGTGGTGCGGCGATCCGCCAGACAAGTGGTCCCAGCGGTTGCACTCGCCGGCCGATACCGAGATCGACCGTGACCGCGCCCGCGGCGTGGAGCCGGTAGACGCGCCATCCGGCCATGACGATGCCGACGCCGAGAACAGCCTTGCGCACTGGGCCAGTGTACGGCCGAGTCCGCTGCCGGCGAATCAGCAGCATGGATCGATTTCATGCACTCTAAACGAGCGATGCGCGCGCTCATCTTCGACCTTGACGGCACCCTGGTCGACACCGTCTACGCGCACGTCTTTGCCTGGCAGCGGGCGTTCGCGGAGGTCGGGCTGCCGATCGACGGCTGGCGGATCCACCGCCGGATCGGCATCAGCGGCAGCCTGCACGTGCGCGCAGCGGCGCGGGAGATCGGGCGCCCGCTCTCGGCCGAGGAGGCGGAGGCGCTGCAGCGCCGTCACGGCGAGCTCTACCGGGAGCTCCTGCCGCAGCGCCGCCCACTGCCGGGCGCGGTCGAGTTGCTCGCCGACCTCCGGGCGGCCCAGATCGTCCACGGGATCGCGACCTCGGGCCGCCGACCCGAGATCGACGCCTCGCTCGAGGCGCTGGGAGTCGCCGGCGAGACCGTCGTCGTCGAGCGGGGCGACGTCAACCATGCGAAGCCCGAGCCGGACCTCTTTCTCGCCTGCGCCGAGCGGCTCGGTGTCGCGCCGGCCGATTGCTACGTCGTCGGCGACGCCGTCTGGGATCTCCTCGGCGCGCGTCGCGCGGGGATGCTGAGCGTCGGCCTGCTCAGCGGTGGCTACGGCGATGACGAGCTCACCCGCGCCGGTGCCTTCCGCGTCTACCGCGACGCGGCGGAGCTCCGCGGCTCGCTCGACGAGCTCGGGATCATTCTCTGAGGCGGCAGGTCAGTCGGCCCGGGCTTCATGCCGGCCAACGATTCGATCCTCCTCCCTGGAGCGGCCTCTCCACGCGTCCGAGAGAGCGGCGCTCAGGGCGCGATAGGCGCTGCCCGGATCGGGCGAGCCGAAGACGCTCGAGCCGGCGACGTGGAGGTTCGCTCCGGCACGAGCGGCGCCGCCGATCGTGCCGGCCGAGATCCCGCCGTCGACCTGCAAGGCGACGCCGGGCGGAAGGAGCTTGCGGAGGCGGCGGATCTTCTTGCCGGAGGAGTGGATGTAGGCTTGGCCGCCCCAGCCCGGGTCGACGGTCATGCAGAGGCAGAGGTCGAGCATGTCGGCGACCGGCTCGACCACCTCCGGGCCCGTTCCCGGGTTAACCGCCAAACCTGCAGCGCAACCGACCTTCCGTATCTGTGCGAGCGCGTAGTGAATGTGGGGCGTCGCCTCGGCGTGAACCGTGATCACGTCCGCGCCTGCCTCCGCGAAGGACTTGATGTGACGTTCGGGACGCTCGACCATGAGGTGGCAGTCGAGCAGCCCGCCCCGCTCGTGGACGAGGTCTCGCAGCGCGCGGACGAGCAGCGGCCCCATTGTGATCTCCGGGACGAAGTGCCCGTCCATCACGTCCACCTGCAGCAGCCGCGCCCCCGCGTCCATCACCGCCCGCACGTTCCCGCCGATGTCGGCGAAGTCCGCTGCGAGCAGTGACGGGACGACCTGGGGATCGAGCAGGAGCGCCGAGACCTCGCGCCCGACTGCGGGCTGGCCGGCGGCGCCCACGGCGCTTACGCCACGGCCGGCTCCGCGCCGAGAACAGCCTCCTCGGTGCGGGAGTGGTTTCCACCGAGCGCTACGCGGGCCTTCGTGGTGACGAGGTGGTAGAGGATCAAGAGCTGGGTGAGCGCCAGCGACTCCGAGCGGTGCACTTCGGTACCGACGGTGAACTCGCCGAGCCGCTGCTCGCGCAAGTGGCTGGCGAAGTGCATCGCTTCCCAGATTGCCTGCTCGATCTCGGCGGCGCGGCTCGGATCGATGGTTCCCGGCACGCACAGCTCCTGCTCGTGCGGCCCGTCGACCAGGGTCAAGCCGCACTCGTCCTCCGCCGCGATCAGCCCGGAGAGATCCGGATGCTGCAGCCCGTTGCGCAAGAAGAGGTGCGCGTCGAGCTTGTCCTGCTCGTCCGACCTTCCGGGCCGGAACGAGACGACGATGTTCGCGTGTGCGCGCTGAGGGCGGATGAACGCCGCGGAATCGGGCTCGCGCTTGTCGTGCTCGCTCTGCACCTCCTGCTCGGTGTAGCCGCGCTGTGACGTGTCGCGTGCCACCTTCCAGCGGCGCCGAATCTCCTCGGGCGGGTCGAGGAAGACACGCACGTCGTACGCATCGCGCATCTCCTGCGAGTGATACCCGAGCAGGCCTTCGACGACGGCAAACGACGCCGGCTCGACGTACACGGGCGGCCCGAACGTGCCGTCCATGTGCCTGTAGACGGGCTTCAGGATCGGCTCGCCCCGGCGCAGGTGCGCGAGGTCCTGGGCGATGATGTCGACGTAGTTACAGTCGGGGTGGAGCGGCGTGATGTTCAGCTCGACCCGTTGCTTGCGGTCGTACTTGTGGTAGTCGTCGGTCGAGATGTGAAACGCGTTGTCGCGACCGAGTGCGCCTACGAGCCCGCGCGTGATCGTGCTCTTGCCGGCTCCCGAGTCGCCGACCACGCCGAGCAGAACTGGACGCATTTATGCCACTCCCCTTTCGTCTGGTGAACGCAATCCGTCGTCGGCGGAGCCGAGCGGGCCGCTGTCGTCGAAGACCCGGCTTTTCAAGAGATCCTCGGCCTCGATCCGGAGAAGATCGTGCCTGGTCACCCGGCCTCCGGCCTCGAACAGGCGGTTTGCCTGGCGGAGGCGCGCCCGCTCGATTGCGTTGCGGATGCTGCGCCCGTTTGCGAAGTTCGGCTGCTGCAGGCGGCGCTCGATGTACTTCTCGAGGGTTTCGAGCGCGTCCTCGCTGAGCTCGTACATCTGGTGCTCGAGCATCAGCTGCGCGATCTGCATGAGCTCGCCCGCGCCGTAGTCGGGAAAGTCGATGTGGTGGGGGACGCGTGAGGACATGCCCGGGTTGCTGCGGAAGAAGGCGTCCATCCGGTCCTTGTAGCCAGCGAGGATGACCACGAGCTCGTCGCGCTGGTTCTCCATCGCGGTCAGAAGGATCTCGATCGCCTCCGGCCCGTAGTCGCGGTCGTTCTCCTGCCGGAACAGGTAGTACGCCTCGTCGATGAACAGCACACCGCCGAGAGCGCGCTTGATCACGTCCTTCGTCTTCGGGGCCGTGTGTCCGACGTACTGGCCGACGAGATCGTCGCGGGTCGCGGTGACGAGGTGGCCCTTCTGGAGGTAGCCGAGCCGGTGCAGGATGTCGGCCATCCGCAACCCGACCGTCGTCTTGCCCGTGCCGGGCCCGCCCGTGAAGCACATGTGCAGCGACGGTAGCTCGGAGACGAGGCCGGCCTCGCGGCGCAGCCGGTCGATCGCTAGCAGGGCCGCGATCTCACGGATGCGGGTCTTGACCGGCTCCAGCCCGACGAGCTCGTCGTCGAGCTGCCGGAGCACGTCGTCCATCTGCGAGTCGCGGAGCATCGATCCGATGTCGAGCGTGACATCGTCTGTGCGCGCCTCCGTGGAGGCGTCCGGCTGGGCCAGTTGAGTCGTCATCGGGCCGGGTGCGAACCGTTTGTATAGCGGCGGCCCGCCGGCCGGTCGGTCGCGTACGCGTGCGTTGTGTACCTGATCTGGCGGTCGCGGCTCTCCTGGCGCTCGAGCCTGAAACCGGGCTCGTCGTCGGGGCGATTGACGATGAAGCTCAGCCGGAGGCTCTGGCGTCCCAGCGACGCGTCGTACGCGTTGACCTTGATGTAGTGGCTCGGGAACTCCTCGCGGCAGTTCGCGAGCTCGCGCATCAGCAACGTCGGGTCCTCGAGGTCGAAGAGCGGCGGGCCGTACATCTCCCAGTAGCTGTTCCGCGGATGCGGGTCGTCGGTGTATTCGACGGAGAGCGCCCAGCCGTGCGAGACCGCGTAGCGGACCTGCGCCTCGATCTGCTCATCGGTCAGGGGCGGAAGGAACGAGAAGGTGCCTTGCGTGATCTTCATCGGCTCTTCCTCAGTAGCTCGGCGTGGGGGTGGCGACTGCGTCCGGTGTGTCGGTCGACTCGAAGTTGAACGTGATGTCCTTCCACACCTCGAGTGCGGCGTCCAGCTCGGGGCAACCCTTGGCCGCCTTCGCGAGGATGTCCGGGCCCTCCTGAAAATAGTCGTGGCCTTCGTTGCGGGCCTGGATCATCGACTCGATCGCGACTCTGTTCGCCGTCGCCCCCGCGGCGATCCCGAGCGGATGCCCGATCGTGCCGCCGCCGAACTGGAGCACGACGTCCTCGCCGAGGTAGTGGAGGAGCTGATGCATCTGGCCGGCGTGGATGCCGCCCGAGGCTACCGGCATGACGCCGGGCATCGAGCCCCACTCCTGGTCGAAGTAGATGCCTGTCACGGGGTTTTCTGCGATGAACGGCTCGCGCAGCGTGTCGTAGTAGCCCTTGATCGCGTTCGGGTCGCCCTCGAGCTTGCCGACGACGGTTCCTGCGTGGATATGGTCGACACCGAGCAGCCGGCACCACTTCGCGAGCACCCGGAAGTTGACGCCGTGGTTCTTCTGCCGCGTGTACGTCGTCGCGCCGGCGCGGTGCAGATGCAGGATGAGGCCGTTGCGGCGCGCCCAGTTCGACATCGACTGCATGGCGGTGAAGCCGACCGTCAGGTCGATCATGATGATGATGCTGCCGACCTCCTTTGCGAACTCGGCGCGCTCGTACATCTCCTCCATCGTCGCGGCGGTGACGTTGAGGTAGTGCCCCTTCACCTCGCCGGTCGAGCTCGAGGCGCGGTTGACTCCCTCCATTGAGAAGAGGTAGCGGTCGCGCCAGCGCATGAACGGCTGGCTGTTGATGTTCTCGTCGTCCTTGGTGAAGTCGAGGCCGCCGCGCAGCGCCTCGTACACGACGCGGCCGTAGTTCCTGGCCGAGAGACCGAGCTTCGGCTTGATCGTTGCGCCGAGCAGCGGGCGCCCGTACTTGTCGAGGTACTCCCGCTCCATCACGATCCCGTGCGGCGGCCCCGGGAACGTCTTCACGTAGGGGAGCGGGATGCGTAGGTCCTCGAGCCGGAGCGCCTGGAGTGCTTTGAAGCCGAAGACGTTGCCGATGATCGAGGAGGTCATGTTGGCGATCGAGCCCTCCTCGAAGAGATCGATGTCGTACGCGATGCGCGCGATGTACTGGCCGGGCGTACCCGGAACCTCGTCGACGCGGTAGGCCTTCGCCTGGTAGTGCTCGTGCGCGCTCAGACGGTCGGTCCAGACCACTGTCCAGGTCGCCGTCGAGGACTCGCCTGCGACCGCGGCGGCTGCTTCGATCGGGTCGACCCCGGGTTGCGGTGTGATCCGGAAGGCTGCGAGGACGTCGGTGTCCTTCGGCTCGTAGTCGGGCTCGTAGTAGCCCATCTCGGCGTACGGAGCGACTCCGGCGGCCCACCGATCCTTCTCCTTCGTTGCGACTGTGGTGGTCATGGTCGAAGGGCACCATACGAAAACCGACAGTGAAACAACAAATAAAACGTTTGCGGTAACTGTTAGCCTAAGGGCTATGACTTTTTCCCAGCTTGCGACCTTCGTGGCGCTGGCCCGCGCGGGATCGGTCAGGCGGGCGGCCGAGGCGCTCGTGGTCACGCAGCCGTCGGTGTCGGCGGCGATCTCGGCTTTGTCGAAAGAGCTCGGCGTGAAGCTGACCGAGAAGGCCGGCCGCAACATCCGCCTGACCGCCGCGGGGCAGGCGTTCCTACCCTTCGCGGTCGACGTCCTTGGAGTGCTCGAGCAGGGGAAACGGGCGGCGCGTGAGGCCGTCGAGGCCTCCGCCCTCCAGGTGCGGATCGCGGCGGTGACGACGGCGGGCGAGTACCTCCTGCCACCGTTGCTTCAAGCATTCGGGGCCTGTCATCCGGACATCGGTCTGACGCTCGAGGTCGCGAACCGGCAAGTCGTCTTCCAACGCGTCCTCGACCACGAGTCCGACGTCGCGATTGCCGGCCGGCCGCCGGTAGAGACCGATCGGCTGGACGGCCGCCCGTTCTTGCGCAACGACCAGGTGGTGATTGCTGCCCCGGACGATCCGCTGACGCGCGGTCGCTCGGTTCGCGTCGAGGAGCTCGGCAACCGGACCTGGCTCTTGCGCGAGGAAGGGTCCGGCACGAGGACGATGGTCGAGGAGTTCCTCGACCACCACGATCTGCGGCCGACAACGCTCACGCTCGGGTCGAACGGCGCGATCAAGCAGGGCGTCCGCATCGGGCTCGGGCTCTCGCTGCAATCTCGGATCGCGGTGGAGCTCGAGCTCGAATCGGGAACCCTCTCGACCATAGCCGTGAAAGGTGGCCTCCCGGCACGGCAGTGGTACGTGCTGCGATCGAGCAGCGGCCCGATCAGGCCTCCCGTCCAGGCCTTCTTCGATTTTGTCGCGGACGAAGCGCAAGCTGCGATCGAGGCGGCGCAGCGGGGATCGCACGGACAGGCACGGCCCTCGTAGGTCCGCGACGCCCGCACCACGAGGTTTCTGCCCGAACTGCCCGGCGCGGACGTTGCGGAGGCCGGTCGACGCATCCTGCGCGAGAACGTGCACCACGGACAGTCGCATCCGCGGCGTGAGGGGTTCCAACATGTGGGTTCGGTGAGTCCGGTCGATGGGAGCGCCATCTTTCTCGTTTCACGCGCGCGCTCGAATACCAGATCGTGCAGGGCTTCGCAAGCGAGTGACCAGAGAGGACGAGGCGATGAACGAGATCACTCCATGCCTGTGGTTCGACACCGAAGGTGAAGAGGCATCGAAGCTGTACACGTCCGTGTTCCCGAACTCGAGGATCGTAGACGTCTCCCGCTATGGCAAGGCCGGGCCCCGCCCCGAGGGGACCGTGATGACCGTCAGCTTCGAACTGGACGGACAGAAGTTCCTGGCCTTGAACGGTAGGCCCGAATTCAAGTTCAGCGAGGCAATCTCGTTCCAGGTGAGCTGCAAAACGCAGGACGAGGTCGACGCGTTCTGGAGCAAGCTCTCCGAGGGTGGCGAAGAGGGCCCTTGCGGCTGGCTGAAGGACCGATTCGGCCTGTCCTGGCAATCATTCCGACCGCCCTGCCGGGGCTGCTCGGCGATCCGGACCGGGAGAAGTCGCAGCGCGTCATGGCAGCAATGCTGAAGATGAAGAAGATCGACATCGCCGAGCTCGAACGAGCAGCGGCGCAGAAGTAAGGCTTCGGCTACCGCACGAGCTTGGCAGCCTGGACGAGGAGCCTGTTTGCGGCCTTCGCGTACCGAGTGGCCAGCTTGGCGTGCGCGCTTGCTCCGCTCTTGCTTCCTGCAACTCGAGCTCGGCCGGTGAGCTCCCACTCGCGTCCGACCCGCGCGTAGTCACCGAAGGCCGTGGTCGCGAGCTTCTGCGCCTGGCGTCCGCGAACGCTCGAGGCTCGTATCGAGGAAACGGCCCGCCGGGCACGGAGTGCATCGACGCGGAAGGTGCGAGCCCGGCCTGTCATCCGTTGTGGGTGGCGGCGGCTCGCGCTGAGCCCGACGCTGCGCGCGTCGAGTTTGATCTGTCGCGACCAGGTTGCCAGCGCCGACTTCAAAGACCGATCGTTGGCGCCTGCGCTCGCGGGCAAGACGAGCGCAAGCACCAACGCAAGGATGAGACTGCGGGAAGCGAGGAGCACCGGCCTAGTCACCGCTGTCGCCCTCGTCGCCACCTTGATCGCCGCACTGGTTGCTTTCGCCCTCTTCGTTGCTCTGGTCGTTCGGTCCCTGCTGGTCGCCGGCCTGGTCATCGGCCTGCGAATTGTCGGCCTCCTGCTCCACCTCGTTTGCAGCAGTCGACACCGCATCCGCCGTTGCCTGTTCCTCGTTCGGGCCTTGCTGGCCGGCTTGGGCTTCACAAGCGCCAGAAACAGGCGGATTGTCAGCGCCGGCTACGCCGACGCCCGCTCCTGCGGCTAGAGCCACTGCCCCAAAGATCACGCTGAGCTTTCGCAACTTCATCGCAACTCCTTTCCGTCGAACGATCCCACCTGGGCTATCGGTCTCTAAGAGCGTCGTGGGGAGGCGAAAGGGCACGCAAACCCCCGAAAATCACCTATTCGGGTGAGCTGCCCGTACCTCTTGGGCCGAAGGCGACGCTTACGAGAAGGAGAAAGGCTGGACCCCCTGACCGACCTCCAGTATTCCGGGGAAGCGGTCGATAGCCGCACTGAAGGCAAGGACCAGCGACCGTGCCCGGACAAAACTTCCCCCAGATCCTGGCGGCCGCCCGAGCCGGCGCCGACTGGGCGTGGGCTCAGGTCTACCGCGATCTCGCGCCCGCGGTGCTGGGCTATCTTCGCGCACGAGGAGCCGCGGAGCCTGATGACCTGACGGGAGAAGTGTTCCTTAGGTCGTCCGTGACCTGTCCCGGTTCGAAGGGGCCGAGCGAGAGTTTCGCGCCTGGGTGTTTGCGATCGCCCACCACCGCTTGATCGACGACACTCGCCATCGCGCCCGCAGACCGGTCGAGCCGGTCGCTGATGCTCGGGAACTGAGTCAACCGACCGCCCGCCGGTGCCGACCTGGTCGCTCTCTATGCTGACCCGATGCTTGAGGACAGCACCGTCGTCGCGGGAGAGAGGGCGCTGCCGCGCCTTCGTGTCGGAGCGATCGTCGCGCTTGCTCTGGCCGCGGCCTTCGTCGCCTGGCTGGTCACGCGTCCCGGCCCGGACATAAAGCCCGTGGCGCAGATCGCGCCCGTTCGCGGGGCTCCGAGGCTGGTTTCAGCGGCGCGACTGCGCGCGCTCGCAGCGACGCTCGGGCATCCGCTCTACTGGGCCGGCGGGCGCGCTGGCATGCGGTACGAGCTGACCGAGGCCGGTGGAAGCCGCACTTACATCCGATACCTACCAGCGAGCGTCAAGGCCGGCGACACCCGCGCCCGGTTCCTCGCGATCGGCACCTATGCCGAGCACGACGCGTTGACGCAAACTCAAGCCGCGGGCGCGCGTCCGGGCGCGGTGAGGCTCGAGCTCGGCGGGGGCGGCATCGCCGTTTACGACCCCAAGCGACCCACGAGCGTCTACTTCGCCTACCCGGCCTCGAACGTGCAGGTCGAGGTCTACGATCCGAGCGCCCGCATCGCGCGCCTGCTCATCCTCACGCGGCAGGTCGTGCCGATCGGATGAGCCCGGCCCGGCCGGGGACTACTGCCGGTGGGCTCGATCGTGGGAGGAGTTTGGGCTGACGAGTCTGCTCGTCCCCTGGCTGTTCTTTCCGGCCGTTCTCGGCGCGCTCGCGCTCGGCTGCGGCCTCGTGCTCGAGCGGGCTGCGGGACTGCGTCTGCCCGGTGCGCTCCTCATCCCGTCGGGTGTTGCCGTGATGGTCGTCGTCGCGGGGTTCGCCACAATCGGGGCCGCGACCGCGCCGTTTGCGGTGTCGGCAATTGTGGGCCTCGCCGTCGTCGGACTCGCCTGCGGAGTCGCGAGAGAACGGCTGCGCAGCGCCGTTTTTCCGGTCGCTGTCGCCGTAGCGGTTTTTTGCACGTATGCCGCACCGGTCGTCCTGTCGGGCCAGGCAACCTTTGCGGGCTACATCAAGCTCGATGACACGGCGACCTTTCTGGCCCTCACGGACCGGGTAATGCAGCACGGGCACAGCATTTCCGGGCTCGCGCCTTCCTCTTATGAGGCGACGCTCTCCGTCAACCTCGGCCATGGGTACCCGGTTGGTGCGTTATTGCCGTTCGGGGTCGGCCGAGCGCTCGTGGGAGTGGACGGGGCGTGGGTCTACCAGCCGTACCTCGCCTTTCTCGCCGCGATGCTTGGGCTCGTCCTGTACGAGATCGCGGGGTGCGTGATCCACTCCAGACGGCTCCGGGCCATTGCAGCCGTCGTAGCTGCGCAGCCCGCTCTCCTGTACGGGTTCGCGCTCTGGGGAGGAATCAAGGAGCTTGCGGCGGCGGCACTCGTCGCGCTCGCCGCGGCGCTCGCGCCCATGCTGACCGAGCACCCGTCAAGCCACCGCCGGTTATTGCCGCTCGCGACTGCGTTGGCCGCGGTCGTGGGCGTGCTCAGCGTCGGGGGCGTGGTCTGGTTCCTCGGCCCTGGCGTTATCGTCGCGGTGATCGCCACGCGCGGCCGCCCGATGGCGACCCGAGTCGCCGCCCTCTCTGGCTTCGTCCTGCTGCTAGCGGTGCCGAGCCTTGTGGGTGCTCGTTCCTTCCTGAGCCCAGCAACGGAGGTCGCTGTGCGTAGCAGCACGGTGCTCGGTAATCTCGTCCATCCGCTGAGCAGCCTTCAGGTCTTCGGAGTATGGCCGACAGGGGACTTCCGGCTCGCACCGCCCGACCTTGCGGCCACGCGGATCCTGATCGGAGCCGTGGCGCTGGCCGCCCTCGTCGGAATCGCGCTCGCCTGGCGAGCGCGTGCTTCGGGGCTCCTCCTCTACGTCGCCAGCGCCATCGCCTCCTGCGCGCTCGTCGCTAGCCTCGGCTCGCCGTGGATCGTTGCGAAGGGGTACGCGATCGCCTCCCCGGCGCTCGTGCTCGCTGCGATCGTCGGCTGTGCGGGCATCTTCGCGTGCGGACGCGTCACCGAAGGGATCGTCGGGCTGGTCGCGGTCGTGAGCGGCGTTCTCTGGTCGAACGTGCTCGCCTACCACGACGTGAACCTTGCTCCGCGGCAGCAGCTCGTGGAGTTGGAACGGATCGGCCACCGGTTCGCAGGGGAAGGGCCTGCCCTGATGACGGAATACCAGCCCTACGGAGTGAGGCATTTCCTACGTGCACTCGACGCAGAGGGAGCGTCCGAGTTGCGACACCGGCCGATTCCGCTCCGGAGTGGAGGTGTACTCGGCAAGGGCGTCTACGCCGATCTCGCCGATTTCCAAGAGAGTGCGGTCGGGATCTACCGGACATTGGTTCTGCGGCGCTCGCCCCTCGCGAGTCGTCCGCCGCTCGCGTACCGACTCGTCTGGACGGGCCGGTTCTACGACGTCTGGCAGAGGGGGTCTGGTTCCGATGCCGTTCGCGTGCTCAGCGGCCGTGCGTGCTCGGTCCGGAGCCCTGCGTTCGTCGTGGGGCTCGGACGAGTCGCACATCCCTCGACTTGGACGGCGGCACTCGGCGGATCAGTCCTTTATCCCTCTGGCCCGGGCAGTGTCGGCGCAGTCATCCAGCGGTCGACGGCCGGACGCTTTTCCGTTTGGGTGGGCGGCTCCTTTCGCAATCGGCTGGCGGCCGTGATCGACGGGCGGCCCGTCGGAGCTCGCACCGGCCAGCTCAATAACGCCGGCCAATACACGCCGCTCGGCACAATCACGCTCGCCGCGGGCGCTCACGTTGTCGAGCTTCGCTACTCGAAGGGTGTCTTCGCGCCGGGTACCGGTGGGCCCGAGTACGGACTCGGGCCGCTTGTCTTCAGCCGCGAACCGCCGGCGTGTAGCTCGTCCCTCGATTAGGTTGTACAGACGGCGTAGGCTCGGATCACGGTCGTGATCAGGCTGCCTTGCGCGGTCCAGGATCCGGGGCCAGCCGTGACGGGCTTGGTGACGTTGACGCTCCCGCCCCCGCTCACAACCTCGGCGCCACCGCCGAGCAGAACCTTTCCGGCCGGACACGTGGCGGTCGAGGTTCCACCTGCAGCGGAGTCCGCGCCGACGATGATCTGAGAGCTGGCCGGGCCTGTAGCTCCCGTCGCCCCGGTTGCTCCCGTGGCGCCCGTCGGCCCGGTCGCACCTGTCGGCCCTTGCGGGCCGGCAGGACCCGTTGCGCCCGTCGCGCCGGTGTTACCGGTCGGTCCAGTTGCGCCGGTCGGACCAGCTGGGCCGGCAGGCCCGGTCGCACCCGTTGCGCCCGGCGTGCCGGTCGCTCCGGTCGCGCCCGTTGACCCGGCTGCACCCGTGGCGCCGGTCGGCCCGGTCGCACCCGTCGGCCCTTGCGGGCCGGCAGGACCTGTTGCGCCGGGCGTGCCGGTCGCTCCGGTCGCGCCCGTTGACCCCGCTGCGCCCGTTGCTCCGGTCGCTCC
>JALYST010000055.1 GCA_030854665.1 Actinomycetota bacterium | reverse complement strand
GTCGTGACCGCATACCTGGGGCAGGCGCACGCCTAACGCGGCGCTCGAGGTCGAAGGCCTCTCGGCGCGATACGGCGACGCCCAGGCGCTGCGCGACGTCTCATTACACGTCGGCAAGGGCGAGCTGGTCACGCTCGTCGGCCGGAATGGCGCCGGTAAGACCACGCTCCTGCGGTGCGTCATGGGCCTTCACCGGCAATCCACCGGGTCGATTCGCCTGAATGGGCGCGACATCTCCGGCTGGCCGCCCTACACGCGCGCGCGAGCGGGCCTCGGCTACGTCCCGGATGACCGCGGGATCTACGCGACCCTCGCAGTCGAGGAGAACCTGACCCTCCCGCCGGTCGTCGCGAAGACGCGATGGTCTCTCGATCGGATCTACGAGACGTTTTCCGTGTTGCGCGAGCGGCGCGCCCACCCGGGCACGAAGCTTTCCGGTGGCGAGCAGCAGATGCTTGCGATCGCTCGTGCGCTCCGGACCGGCGCGAGCGTGTTGCTTCTCGACGAACCGACGGAGGGGCTGGCTCCGGTGTTGGTGCAGCGTGTCGCCACCATGCTGCAGGAGGCCAAGCGCGAGGGGACGACGGTGCTGCTCGTGGAGCAGAATCTGCGCTTCGCGACGACCGTCGCCGATCGCCACTACCTGCTCGCGCAGGGCCAGATCGTCGAGGCCCTCGTCAACCAGGAGGTGATCGCCCGCGAGTCGGAGCTGTTACGTCATCTCGGGGTCTAGCAGGACGACGACAGGGAGGAATCGAGTGAAGCGAACCATCGCGAGTTCAATGATCGCGCTGCTCCTCGCGGCAGCGTGCGGCGGCGGCACGGGCGCGGGCCCGAGCGGCGGGACCGTGAAGCTGACCGACGGAAAGCTCGTGATCGCGGTCATCAACGACCAGTCGGGGATTTACGCGGATCTTTCCGGGAAGAACGCCGTCGAGGCCGTAAAGATGGCGGTCGAGGATTTCAAGGCGAAGTACGGGGAGAACGCGCTCGGCGGCACCGTAGAGGTCCTCACCGCGGACCACACGAACAAGGCCGACGTCGCGCAGCAGAAGGCGCAGGAGTTCTACGAGCGCAGCAACGCCGACCTCGTCCTCGACGTGCCGACGTCGTCGGCGGCCCTCGCGATCGCCGACGTCGCCAAGAGTCAGCAGAAGCTGTACATCAACGTGTCGGGAGCGACGACCGCCCTCACCGGCAAGAACTGCAACAAGTACACGTTCCACTACGCCTACGACACCTACATGCTCGCCCAGGGCACCGGCGTCACGGTCACGCAACAGGGCGGGAAGACCTGGTACATCATTTATCCGAACTACGCGTTCGGTCAGGACATGGAGAGTTCCTTCCGGCAGGCGGTCATCGCCGCAGGCGGCAGCGTCATCCAGTCGGACGGGTCCCCCTTTCCGAATACGACCGGCGACTTCTCGTCGCTGCTCCTCAAGGCCGGGCAGCTCAAGCCGCAGGTCCTCGGGGCCATGCAGGCCGGTGGCGATCTCGTCAGCCTCGTGAAGCAGTACAACGAGTTCAAGCTCAAGGACCAGAACATCAAGCTCGCGGTCGGCCTGCTGTTCGACACCGATATAACCGCGCTCGGTCAGGACGCGCTCGCCGGCACGGTCTACACGACACCGTGGCTCTGGAACATGGACGACCAATCGAAGACGTTCGCGGACAAGTTCCTCAAGCGCACGGGGATCCGTCCGACCTTCGCCCACGCCGGCAACTATTCGGCCGCGTGGCAGTACATGGAAGCGGTCAAACGCGCCGGGTCGGACGACGCCGACGCCGTGGTGAAGCAGCTCGAGGGCTACAAGTTCAGCGACTTCTTTATCCGAAACGGCTTCGTCCGCGCGGAAGACCACTGGGTCCAGCACGACGCGCTCATCGCGCAGGTCAAACCGAAGTCGGAGTCCAAGGAGACCTTCGACTACTCCAAGGTGGTCAGCACGATCGCCGCCGAGAAGGCCTCGCGGCCGCTCTCGGAGGCGGGCTGCAACATGCCCAAGTAACGGGGAGCTGAACGAGGGGCGGGACCACGTCCCGCCCTTCCTCATCGCATGGAGTACATCGCGCTGCAGCTCTTCAACGGCCTGGTGAACGGCAGCTTCTACGCGCTGCTGTCGCTCGGCTTGGCCGTGATCTTTGGCGTCCT
>JALYST010000051.1 GCA_030854665.1 Actinomycetota bacterium | reverse complement strand
GCTGGTACGGGGCAAAGGCGACGAAGGACAACGAGTTCGCGTTCGACTACATCCCGAAGCCGGGCGTGAACTCCTCGTGGATGTCGATCTACGACCAGGCGCTCAAAGGAAAGATGGAGGGCGTGATCCTCTCGGGGATGACGGCGACCTCCATCGGGCCGGACTCGAACCAGGTCATGGAGGCGCTTGGCAAGCTCAAGTGGCTCGTGGTCATGGACCCGCTGCCGACGACGAGCTCGGAGTTCTGGCGCGCGCCGACTGTGGACGACCCGACGAAGATCCAGACCGAGGTCTTCATGCTGCCGACGACGCACTGGATCGAGAAGGACGGCTCGTTCGTCAACAGCGGACGCTGGTCGCAATGGAAGGACCAGGTCATCCCGCCCGCGGGTGAGGCGCGCCACGACCACTGGATCCTCGCCGACCTGTACGACCGTGTGAAGACGCTCTACAAGCAGCAGGGCGGCAAATTCCCCGACCCGATCATGGCGGCGACGCTCGACTACAAGGATCCGAAGAAGCCCGAGCTCGACGAGATCGCGAAGGAGATCAACGGGAAGAACCTCGCGACCGGCGGGCAGATGGCGAGCTTCGCCCTCCTGAAAGACGACGGATCCACAACGGCGGGGGACTGGATCTACACGGGAAGCTATCCGGACGCGGGTAACCTGTCGAAGCGCCGGAACGGCATCTCTAACCCACAGCAGAACGACCCGACGGGCATGGGCTTCTATCCCAACTGGGCGTGGAGCTGGCCGCTCAACCGCCGCGTCCTCTACAACCGCGCGTCGGCGGATCTTGAGGGCAAGCCGTGGGACCCCAAGCGCCCGGGCATCCAGTGGAACGGGTCGACGTGGGTCGGCGACGTGCCCGACTACCCGGCCACGATGAACCCGAAGGATCCCGCGGCGTGGCTACCGTTCATCATGAACGGCGAAGGCGTCGGTCGGCTCTTCTCGAGCTCGATGCTGGACGGGCCTTTTCCCGAGCACTACGAGCCGTATGAGGCGCCGATCCCGAACCCGCTGCATCCGAGTCAGTCGGAGGACCCGGTCGCCTTCCTCTACGACCAGCAGGCAGGCCGTCCGAGCCGGTTCGGCACGGTCGACAACTTCCCGTACGTCGCGACGAGCTATCGGCTCACCGAGCACGAGCACTATGTGACCCAGCACGTGCCGCTCCTCGTCGGCCTGCAGCCGCAGGCCTTCGTCGAGTTGCCGCAGGAGCTCGCCGACGAGAAGGGCATCAAGAACGGCGATCGCGTCCGCGTATCCAGCGCGAGAGGAAAGCTCGAGGTCGCCGCGCTCGTCACTAAACGGCTCGGCCCGGTGACGCTCGCCGGCAACAAGAAGGTCTACCACATAGGCATTCCCATCCATTGGGGCTTTGTCGGCATCTCCGCCGAACAAAACCCCGAGCGTTCGAAGTACTGGCTCGCGAACGCCCTCACGCCGATGGTGGGCGACGTCGGCGCGCGGACGCCCGAGTTCAAGGCGTTCCTCGTGAACATCAAGAAGCTTTGATGACCGTCCTTGCCGAGCCGACGACGACCTACGCGGAGCGCCGCGAGCGCGCTCGGGAGCTCGGAGCGCGGTTCGACTTCGCACAGCAGCCGCTCGCCCTCTATCTCGCCATCGTTGATGCGCAGGAGCGCGCGTTCGATCGCGCGCAGACCGAACGGCCCGGCCGCGACGACCTCGCGGCGTATGTCGTTCGCGTCGCGCTGCCTGGGGTCATGGAGGCGGCCGTCGCCGCCGGTACGGAGACTTTGCGCGAGGCCACGCTTCTTCGTTTTCATGAGGCCGACCTCGAAGGCCTGATCGAGGCATGGATCGACGGCGACGAGACGTCCGGTACCGACACTTTCTTGGCTCGAGCGAGCGTCCAACCCGTGCTCGAGGCGCTGCCAGAGCTCGCGGCCCAGCTCCGTCCGGCCGATGCGGCGGAGCGATCTTGCCCACGCTGCGGCGGCCTCCCGCAGGTTGCCGTGTTCCCAGACACGGGCGAGGCTCTCCTTACGGCGCAGCGGACTCTCGTCTGCTCGCGCTGCGCCTACGAGTGGGCGACAAGCCGCATGACCTGCGCATCGTGCGGCGAGGCATCGGGCGCGAAGATGCCGATCCTCTCCGACGTCGATCTTTTCCCGCACCTGCGGATCGACGCATGCGAGATCTGCCGGCGCTACCTCATCACAGTCGATCTGCGCAAGGACCCGCGCGCCGTTCCGGTCGTCGACGAGCTCGCCGCGCTGCCGCTCGATCTGGTCGCCGCCGAGCGCGGCTACACCAAGATCGCGCGCAATCTGATGGGGTTTTAGATGGCCTTCTTAGAAAAGCCCATGGGGTTCTTCACCGATACGTCGATCTGCATCGGCTGCAAGGCCTGCGAGGTCGCGTGCAAGGAATGGAATCAGCTCGAGGGCAACCCGCCGAAGTTCACGGCGGACTCTTTCGACAACACCGGGCAGCTCGACGCGCAGAACTGGCGGCACGTGCAGTTTATCGAGCAGGTCCCCGACAACAACGGCGTGGTCTTCACCCCGACTCCGATCGCGGGCGGCCAGGCGTGGCTGATGATGAGCGACGTCTGTAAACACTGTAAGAACGCGAGCTGCATGGAAGTTTGCCCGACGAACGCGCTCATGCGGACCGAGTACGACACTGTCTACCTCCAGAAGGATGTCTGCAACGGCTGCCGGAACTGCATCTCGGCGTGCCCGTACGGCGTCATCGGGTTCAACGAGGAGCAGGGCGTCGCGCAGAAGTGCACCCTCTGCTACGACCGGTTGCAGGGCGGCCTCGAGCCCGCGTGCGCGAAGGCATGCCCGACGGAGTCGATCAAGTTCGGCTACGTCGAGGACCTCCACAAGGTCGCCGACGATCGTCTCGCCAACTTGCAGAAGCAGGGCTACGCCAAGGCGCAGCTCTACGGTCGCGACGAGAAGGTCTACGGGGGGCTGAACGCGTTCTTCCTGCTGATGGATAAGCCCGAGGTCTACAAGCTTCCCAACGAGGCGAACGCCAAGCTTCCGAGCCGCAACAACCTGCCTGGTTATGTCGGAGGTGTCGCCACCGCGGTCGTAGGTCTGCTCGCAGGGCTGCTGGCGTTCCGCAACGGGCGGATGAACGGCAACAACCACAACAACAACACGACGACGCCGCACTGATGCCGCCAGCTGAGCATTTCGCCACGGCCCCGCAGTGGGAGTGGTGGATCCTCGCGTACTTCTTCTTCGGCGGCATTTCCGGCGGGAGCTACGCCCTCGGCACGCTGCTTCGCCTCGCGGGCGATCCCCGCGACCGCACCGCATCGCAGATCGCATACATCGCGAGCTTCGTCGCGCTCATCCCATGTCCAATCTTCCTGATGCTCGACCTCGGCCAGCCGATCCTCTTCTGGCACATGCTGTTCGACGCGAGCCCCGGCGGGGGCCTCGCCTTCCGGCCGGAGTCGCCGATGAGCCTCGGCTCGTGGGCGCTCGTCGGCTTCGGTCTCTTCTCGTTCGTTTCGTTCCTGGGGGCGCTCGCCGAGCGCGGCACCGTCGGCGCGCTCGCGCCTCTTGCGCGCGCGATGCAGGGGGTGCCCGCGACGATCTGGGGCGTGATCGGGACCGGGCTCGGGTTTTTTATCTGCGGGTACACCGGCGTCCTGCTCGCGGTCTCGAACCAAGCGGTGTGGAGCGACGCCGGCTGGGCTCTTGGCGGCATGTTCCTCGCGTCGGCGCTGGCCGGCTCGGCCGCGCTGCTCCTTCTCCTCGCACGCTCACGCCGCGACGTCGATGCGGACACGGCGGTCCGCCTAGAGGTGGCTGATCGCTACTTCGTGATCCTGGAGACGATCCTCATAGTCGTGTTCCTGGTCACCCTCGCGATCGCCGGCACCATCGGCAAAGTTCTCGGCGTCTGGATTGTGCTCTGGCTCGTCGTCGTCATCGGCCTGGCTGCGCCGCTGGCGATGACGAGGTGGGACGCCGCGCGGCGCTGGCCGCCCGTGGCCGCGCCGATCCTCGCGCTCCTCGGCGTGCTCGCGCTACGCGCACTTGTCATCTTCAGCGCGCAGATCTAGTTAGCGCACCTGCGCACTCCGCGCGTGATCGCGCGCGGTGCGTCATCATCGGCGCTCGTGAAGTGGATCACCCGCGAGCATCCGCGCGTGGACCGCGTGGCATGTCCATGGCTCGTCGAGAAGTTCGTCGATCAGAAGGCCGAGTTCATTTACGTCCCTGCCGATCAAGTGATGGCTGAGGCGCGAGCGC
>JALYST010000042.1 GCA_030854665.1 Actinomycetota bacterium | reverse complement strand
AGCGGCACGCCGTCCTCGAATGCGTGCGCGTCGACGCCGATCCCCACGCGCAGAGTCACCCGAGCGGCTCCTGGCGTCCGCGGCGCTGCTCGAACACCGTCACCGTCTCGTAGCCCGCGGCACGCAGAAGCTCGAGCGCTCGATCGAAGTCCCGCCCAACCACGTCCGGCGAGTGCGCGTCGGAGGCGAGCGTGACAGGAACGTCGCGCGCCCGGCACGCGGCCAGAAAGTCAGGGTGCGGATAGAGCTCGCGGACCGGCTTGCCGAGCCCGGCGGTCGACACCTCGACGGCGACGCCGGAGCCCGCGATCGCATCCGCCACTGGCCCGTAATCGAACGACGCCGCACGGACGCCGAAGATCTTCACGAGATCGGGATGAGAGAGCGAATCGAACAGCCCGCTCCGAGCAGCACCCGCAAGCGTCTCGAAATACAGCCGCCATGCTTCCTCGACACCGACGGCGTCGGTCAACAAACCCTCCTCCCCATCGACACTGAGCTCGCCGATGAAGTGCACCGACCCGAGCAGGTAGTCCCAGGGATAGGTCGCCAAGAGCTTGCGCGCCTCTTCCTCGCGGCCCGGAACGTAGTCCACCTCGAGCCCGAGCTTCACCGGCAGCCCTCGGCCGCGCGCCGTCACGACCGCCTCGACGTAGCGCTCGATGTCGTGCACGCAACGCTCCGTCATGTACGGCACGGTCCACAACGGACGCAACTGCTTGAAGTAGTACCCGTGCTCGGTGAACCCGATCTCGTCCACGCCGGCGGCACGAGCCGCTTCGACGAACGGGTCGACCGTCCAGGTCTCGAGCGCGATCTCCTCGTGCCTGTCGCGGAGATGCATGTGGTAGTCGACGATCACAGCAGCGCGGCGACGCGCTCGAGGTCACCCACATCGGTGATCTTGATCAGCTTCGGATCGCCTTCGACGACCCTGACGCGCCCGCCGCGCGCCTCGACCAGAAAGGAACAGTCGGTCGCTGCGGCGATGTCTCCGTGCGCGTACGCCTCACGCACCACAGAAGCCACGAATGCCTGCGGCGTCTGCACCGCCCGCAGCTCGTCTCGATTCAAGGTTTCGACGACGCGACCCTCGTCGTCGACGCGCTTGACCGTGTCCGCAAGAGGCAGCCCGGGTAACGCCCCGTCCCAGCCTTCGTTCAAAGCCGTCAGCACGCGCTCGATCACCTCGTCCGACACCAACGGCCGTGCCGCATCGTGGACGAGTACGACCGCCGCATCCTCGGGCACCTCCGCCAACGCCCGCGCGACGGACTCCCCCCTCGTGAGACCGCCCGTCACGCACGCGCTCACCTTGCTGCAGCCGAGCTCCTCGGCGAGCAGGATCGCAGGCTCCTCCCACCCGGGAGGAGCGGCAACCACGATGAAGTCCACCCAGTCCGAATCGTCCAGACGCTTCAGGCTCTGCGCAAGCAGCGGCTCGTCGCCGAGACGCGCGAACGCCTTCGGACGATCGGCACCGAGCCGGTCCCCGCTACCCGCTGCAGCGAGGACGGCCCAGACGCTCACCTCGAGGAGGCGCGCGCCTTTGTCTTCGGCTTTGTCTTCGCCGCCGGCTTGGCAGCGGTCTTGCGGGCGGCCGGCTTCGCGGGGTTCTTGGACGCGACCTTGGCGGGCTTCGCGGCGGTGGTCTTCTTACGACCGTTGCTGCTGCCGTTCGAGGCGCCCACGAGCACGCCGTCGAGCCACTCGGCAGCCTCTTCCTCGTCCATGTCCTTCGCGTACATCAGCTCGCTGGCCAGGATCTTCTTGGCCTTCACGAACATCTGCTTCTCGCCGGTCGAGAGACCCTTCTCATTGTCGCGCAGAGACAGGTTGCGGACGACCTCCGCCAGCTCGAGGATGTCGCCGGTCTTCATCTTGTCGCGGTTATGCTTGAAGCGCCGGTTCCAGTTCTTCGGCATGTCCGTGCCGCCGCCGGTCAATGCCTTGATGACGACCTTCACCATGTCCTCGCCGATCACCTTGCGCAGGCCAACGGCCTCCGCGTTCTCGGAAGGGACGTTCACTGTCATGTCGTTGTGAAGGATCTTGATCGTCAGGTACTCGCGCTTTTCGCCGAGCACTTCACGCTTTTCCCGCTTCACAACCGTGCCTGCTCCGTGGTGCGGATACACCACCTTGTCGCCGACTTTGTACAAGCCCGCCCCTTTCCGTCCTTATGTGACCGCGAAGCCGACGGGTGATTCCGCCGGCCAAGGAGGACAAGTCTAGCAAAAGGGCCTGGAAATGGCCACTTTTTCGCGAAATCCCTGCTAACCGCCGATTTCGCGGACTACCCGGCGGAGGATCGGCGCGCAGGCCGCCAGGATCACCGCCACGGCGCACAGGAAGAGGAATCCGCCCCGCAGGCTCGACGCGCCGGAGACGGCGCCGATGAGCGCCGGACCGGCAACGAAGCCCAGATAACCGAGGATCGCCACGGTCGAAAGAGCCGCGCCGCGGCCGCCCTCGCCCCCCACTCGGCCGGCCACGCCGAACAAGGTCGGCGCCGACAGGGCGAGGCCCCCTCCCGCGATGACGAAGCCGGCCAGCGCGACCGCGGCATGTTGCGCGGTGGCGGCAACGGCGAGCCCGGCGGCGGACGCCACCCCGGCAAACAGCATCCGCCCGGCGACCGACGGCCAGTCGACCTTCTGGGCGAGCACGCGGCCCGTCACCATCGCGGCCGCGAACAAGCCCGGCCCCAGGCCGCTGACGGCAGGGCTTGCGTGGAGCGTCCGCTCGAGGAAGAGCGCGCTCCATGCCTCGAGCCCGTTCTCCACCAGGAAGGCAAGGGCGAGGACGAGCCCGACGATGAGCAGAGGACGCGCCAGGCGCGCGCGCCGCTGCGCCGGTGCGAGCGGCGGGTACGGCCCCAGGTTCCCGAGCGCGGTCAGCGCGGTGGCGAGAGCAACGCCGGCAAGGATCCAGGATGTGTGCGCGCCGGCGTGCCGCAGCAGCCCGGAGCCGGCGCCGCCGACGAGGACGCCGGCCGAAAAGGCGGCGTGCAGTCCGTCCATGATCCGGATGCCGTGCAACGCCTCGAGCCGCGAAGCGTGGGCGTTGATCGCGATGTCGAGGAAGCCTGTGCCGACCCCGATGATGGCCAGGAAGAAGACGAGCACCGCAACGGAGTGCGCGAGCCCCGGGAGCCATTCCACCGCGCCGAAGGACACGAGGAAGATCGGTACGAGCCTGGCGCCGAACCGGTCCGCGAGCCGTCCCGACACCAGCATCGCCGGCAGAGCCGCAAGCGCGACGCACAGCAACGCGAGCCCGAGCTGCGCGTCACTCGCGCCCGTCGCCCGCTGGATCGCAGGCAGACACGCAGCCCACGAGCCCCAGAAAAGCCCGAAGACCGCGTAGGCCGCGGCAAGGCCTCTCGCTTTACTCAGGGCTGCAGATACCGCTCGACGAGATTGTGCGCCTGCAGCCGCCGCAACCCTTCGCGGATCTCCCTGGCGCGAACGGCCCCGACGCCACTGATCGCTTCGAGATCTCGCTGCGACGCGCGGACGACCGAGTCCAGATCGCCGAGTCCCACCACGACCTTTTTGATGACGCCCTCGGGAAGCCTCGGGATCCGCGACAGGATCCGGAAGCCTCGCGGAGCGACACTGTGGTCGAGTGGATTGACCTCGCGCGGGAAGGCGAGCAGCTCGGCGAGACGCTCCGACTCGAGCAGCTGCCGGTACGGCAGCGCGTGAAGCCCCTCGAGTGCGAGCTCCGCGCGCGGACCCGCTCCATCAGCGTGGTAATCGTGGACGACCATCGCTCGCTCGGCGGGGACCTCGCCGACGAGCTCGTGCAGCTGCATCTGGATCAGGCGCGCCTCGGCGCCGAGCTCGATGCAGTCGCGCTCGATCTCAGCCGCCATGCGCGTCGTCATCTCCGCTCGCTGGAGGACGACCAGCACGTCGTCCAGCACAACGGCGTTCTGGAACTCGAGGGCCGTCAGCCGCGTAAGCACTTGCTGCAGCCGCTGGCCGTACGTCTCGAGTGTGGCGAGCGCCTGGTTCGTCTTGGCCAGTACTTCGGGCACCGCGTCGAGCTGGTAGCGAGTCGGCCCCACGTACACCGAGATCGTCGAGCGCTGCTGGGAGATCGAGATCACGAGCGCGCCCGTCTGCTTGGCGACACGCTCGGCCGTGCGGTGACGTGTCCCGGTCTCCACCGACGGTATCGTCGGATCGGGCATCAGCTGCACGTTCGCGTAGGCGAGCTTCGAGCGTGCCGGGTTGACGATGATCGCTCCGTCCATCTTCGCCACCTCGTAGAGCAGCTGGGCCGTAAACGGAACGTCAAGGCGAATCCCGCCGGAGAAGAGGAACGAGAGCTCATTCGGGTCACCGATGACGATCAGCGCCCCTTCGCGCGAGCGGATGATGTCGTCCATCCCCTGGCGAAGCTCCGTGCCCGGCGCGATTCGCCCGAGCGCGGCGAGCAGCTCCGGGTCACGCCGTGGATCGTCCTCCGAAGGCGTGCGCGTGAACCCCAGGGCGGCCTGTGCCTCGTGCATCCTCAGCAGTCTGCCACCCAAGGCGCCGACTCGGCGGCGCCTCTTGGAGGTCGTGCGGGCTTTGCCCGTGCGACCGTTCTATGCCGGCTCGGCGGCGCCTCTTGGAGGTCGTGCGGGCTTTGCCCGTGCGACCGTTCTATGCCGACTCGGCGGCGCCTCTTGGAGGTCGTGCGGGCTTTGCCCGTGCGACCGTTCTATCCCGCAAGCTCGGGCTCCGGGGCCTGAATTTGGCGGCGCCCCACGGTTGCGACGATCAGCCCGGCGAGGATGCAGCCCGCCCCGGCGAGCTGAAGCCTGGACGGCGACTCGTCGATGATCAGCGCCGCAAAGATCACCGACAGCACCGGCTGCAGCGTCAGCAGAATCGAGGTCACGACCGCGGGCAGTCGTGGCAGCGAGCTCGAGATCAGCAGCCAGCCGATGACCTGCGACGAGAGTGCGAGTAGGACGAGCCAGCTCGTCGCCGACAGGGAAGGCGTCAGATCGAGGTCGCCGATGACGGCTCCGATCGCCAGGGAACAGATCGCCGCTGAAAGCGTCGCGGTGAAGAGCGGCCCAGCAGGCCGGCCGAGATCTTTGCTCCCCTGTCGCAGGGCGAGCAGAAACCCCGCATATGCGATGCCGGTCAGCACGCCGTAGACCGCGCCTAGCCGCGGGTTCGATCCGTACGCGCCCTGTTCGAGCGCGCCCGAGATCAGGACGACGCCGAAACCGACGATGGGTATCGCGGCAAGCGACGAGCGTTCCGGCCGCTCGCCGAGCAGAGCCCACGCGAGCAGGCCGACGAGCACGACCTGCACGTTGCCGAGCACGGTCGCAAGACCGGCGCCGACCAGCTCGATCGCGTTGTGCCAGAGAATCAGATCCGCGGCGAAGAACACGCCCGCGAGCCACGCCAGCAGCACCGCCCGGCCTTCCCGCCTGCCATAGCGGCGATCCTCGATGCGCGCGAGCACGAACAGCGGCGGCAGCGCCCACGCGCACCGGTAGAAGGCGCCGGTCGACGCGGAGACGTGCGAGAGCCGGAAGAGGATCCCCGAGAATGCGATCCCGACCGCGGCCACGAGCACGGCCGGCACGGGCCTCTGGCCGACGGCGCGAAGCATCCCCTAGGGACGCTAGCTTCTACTGGTAGCCAGGTGACGTGTAGCCGGTACCCGCGAGCCCGAGCGGCACAAAGTCGCCGCCGGGCGGCGTGCCTGTCCAGAGTTGACCGGCGATGCCGCTGCTGGAGCCCCAGGAGACGAAGCCCGCTCCGAGCGTCGCCCGCACCGCCGAGTCCGCATAGATGTCCGGCCACACCGCCATTCCCACGGATTGTCCCGGCCGAGGGCTCGCCCAGACGTTGTCGAGCGTCAGGGGAAGGCTCGAGCCCTGCCACATCAGTCGGGGCGACGGGTCGCTCGAACCCGAGAGACCCACGAGGTTCGCATCACTGATAGTCGCGGTCCCCGATTTGTTCGCCCGAAAGATTCCCTGGTACTCAGACGATCCTGTGAAGCGGTTGATGCGCAGATCACCACCATCGTTCCACTGAACGAGGTCGGAGTGAAGCGCGGCGGCTGTTGTATGCAGGTTGTCGAACCGGCAATTCTCGAGCTGGAGAGTCGCCTGAGGCGCGAATGCCTGCAAGCCCTCCACGATCCCGTCGCCGTGAGCCCAGAGCCCTTCGATGTGGACCGTTCCGGTCGTGCCAAGGATCGTCACCGCTCGCCCTTCCTTTTCGGAAGAGCCGGTGTTCACGACGCCGGTGAAGTCCAGCTCGCCTCCGATCAGGACGATGTTGTGACCACCGCTGATCCAGATACCGCCCCCAGGGCCGGGTCGAACGGGGGTCGAGGGCATCTTGAGGATGTAATCGCGAGCAGGATCGAGCACCAGATCGTGGGTCGGGCTCGTGATGTCGATGGTGATCGGATTCGTCAGCGTGGGCGGTGCCCAGCGAAGACCGGTTCCCGACGGCGCTGAAGGAGGCGCGACGAGTGGGGGTGCGGGGGCTGCTGGAGGGGGTGCCGGGGGTGCCGGGGCTGCCGGAGGAGGTGCGGGCGCTGCGGGCGGGGGATTCGGTACAGACGGCGGGGGAACCGGCAGACCCGGTGCAGGTGCCGGTGGTGCTGGTGCTGGTGCGGGCGGAGCTGGCGTCGGCGCGGGCTTCCTCTTCTTATCCGTTCGCACGATCAACCGCGGCGCTGTGGCATGCGATCCCTCACGGCTGACAAAGCGAGCACCCTGGCGACCCGCGCTTACGAGAGCGAAGCTGTAGCTGCCACTTCCCTTTACCGCTGGGGTGACATCCAAAGAAGACCAGTGAGAGCCGCCGACTCGTGCCATCGTGACGGCATCGCGGAGATTCAGACCTGCCGTCGAGAATGTGATCTTGCGTTCGGACCACCGAGTCCCCACCCGGATCACGGCAACCAGTGCGCCGCCCCCACCCGCTCCGTGCAGCTCGAGCCGCGCGCTCGTCACGGGGTCGGTGATCTCGGGGACGCTGAACCTCAGGTAGGTGCGCACGACCGGCGACCCGTTGATGCGAAGCGACCGCTGCGAGCCGTAGTTCTTCTGCCGGTGAGCTTGCGACACATAGGCATCTGCGGAGGCCGTGATCGTGAAGGTCTCCGTCTGGGTCGAGGAGTCGTCCGCAGCCGACGCGCTACCCGCGATCGAAGCGATCGCGGCAACGAACAAAGGGAGAAAGGTGAGGCGGCGGGTGAAGCACATGAGCGGCGAGGACGACCGGCCCTTTTGAACCTGGCTAGCCCTTCTAGACCATCGGTCTACGCCACTGGAACTAGACCCTCGAACGAGGCTTCGTCTGATCCGAGTAGGCCCGCAAACGAGGCCCGGCTAACCTTCTGACATGACCAGAGCGGTCGACCAGACGCAGTCCCACACTGTCCCTTTCCTCGACCTTCATCAGGCCCACGTCGAGATCAGCGAGGCACTGCTCCTGGACATCGGCGAACTGCTTTCCACGGGCGCCTTCACCAACGGCCCGCAGGTGCGTGCCTTCGAGGAAGCTTTTGCGCGCTTTGTCGGCGTCGACCACTGCGTCGGCGTCGCGAGCGGCCTCGACGCACTTCGCCTCGGCTTGTCAGCCGGCGGCCTCGAGGCAGGCGACGAAGTCGTCGTTCCTGCGATGACCTTCGTCGCGACTCTCGAGGCCGTGACACAAGCCGGCGGAGTGCCGGTCGTCGTCGACATCAGCGAGAGCGACTGGAACCTGGACGTGGCGGCGGTCGAAGGAAGCCTCGGACCGCGCACGCGGTTCGTCTTGCCAGTACATCTCTACGGCCAGATGGCGGACGCGAAACTTCTGCGAGACGTCGTCACACCACGAGGAGTGGGAATCTTCGAGGACGCCTGCCAGAGTCACGGCGCGAGACGCGACGGTGAGACCGCCGGTGCAGTGGGCGTGGCTGCGGGTTTCAGCTTCTACCCCGGCAAGAATCTCGGAGCCATCGGTGACGCGGGCGCGCTCACGACGAACGATGCGGAGGTAGCAGATCATGTGCGCGCCGCGCGAGAGCACGGCCAGCGTCGCAAGTACGAACACGACTTCGAGGGATTCACGTCCCGGCTCGACACGATCCAAGCACTGGCTCTCCTGCACAAGTTGCCGCAGCTGGGCCAGGGAAACGCCGATCGACGCGCCGCCGCAGCGTTTTACTCGGAGAGCCTCGAAGACGTCGGCGATCTCGAGCTTCCGCCCGTCCCCGACGGGAGCGAGCCCGTGTGGCACCTGTACGTCATCCGCACAGAGTCTCCGGACCGTCTAGGCAGCTTTCTCCGCGATCGCGGGATCTCGACCGCCCGGCACTACCCGACACCCGTCCATCTCACGGCGGCCTATCGACCGCTCGGCTACCGCCAGGGCGAGTTCCCGGTGGCCGAACGGCACGCCTCGCGAGCCCTGAGCTTGCCCCTGTTCCCCGGCATCACCGACCGTCAGCTGCATGCCGCCGCAGATGCCGTGGCTGAATATTTCGAGCGTGGCTGACCGCCCGAGCAACGAGGCTCCTCACAGACTGATCGACGACGTCGCCTTCGGGAAGGACGTGGTCGTTCATTCCTTCGTGAACCTTTATGGCTGCAAGATCGGCGCCGGCACGCGAATCGGCACGTTCGTCGAGGTCCAGCGCGGTGCGTTGATCGGTGAACGCTGCAAGATCCAAAGCCACACATTCATCTGCGATGGCGTCGTCATCGGAGACGAGGTCTTCGTGGGACACGGCGTGGTCTTCATCAACGACAAGGCCCCACGCGCTGTGACGGACTCCGGCGAGTTGAAGTCAGGTGAGGATTGGCAGCTGTCGCCCACGGTCGTCGAGGACGGCGCGTCGATCGGTTCGGGAGCTGTCGTCCTGGGCGGCGTCAGGATTGGCAGTGGGTCGTTGGTGGGTGCCGGAGCCGTCGTCACGCGTGATGTTCCGCCGCACGGAGTGGTCGCCGGGAACCCGGCGCGTGTGATCGAATCGAACTACGGCCGTGCCGATACGGGTAGGTAATCGGGGCTCCGATATCCCGCACCAACGCGGCGCCGCGGCACGAAGTCGCCACCTGGCGGCTTCCCTGCGCGCAGGCCTGCCCAGCGCGGATCCGCAGCCGGCCAGACGCTCCGCGCGAGGGTCTGCCGGCGATTCGGCTGCAGCCATACGTCCCTGAGCGAAAGCGGAGATCCCCCGGAGATCCACAGAAGGATGCAGGTACACGGGTAAGTCCCTCGGAGGTTCACGTGCCGAAGGTCGAAGAGGCGGGAATCGACGCCGCCGAACTGCGTCGGCGCGAGGAAAAAGCCCTGGTAGTCCGTAGAGCCCGTCAACCGGTCGACGCGGAGCTCCGCTGGGCCGGCCCAGGTCTGGACCACATCCGGATGATTGTCCGACCAATGCTCAGTGTCACGCGCGTGAACGTTCTCGACCCTGATGTTCTCGAGTTGCACGACCGTTTCCGCGCCTTCGGAGAGGTTGATGCCCTCGCTCAGGTCACGCCCTCGAATGAGCAGCCCCTCGACGTGAACTGTCCCAGTCTGGTTTTCCAGGTACAGACCGCGGCGGTCCTCCGCCGAAGCGGAGGGCAGCGACGGCGGTATCTGGATCTCGCCACCGACGAGCACCACGTTGTGGCCGCCGTCGATCACCAGCCCACCTTTGACGCGGAGAGCGGCTCGAGGCAGCTTGACGACGTAGTCGCGAGTGGAATCAAGGTGCAGCTCACGATGTCTCGCGTCGACGCGAACGGTCAGCGCGCGATCGAGGCGCGGCGGCGGCCACTGCAGGCGCGGCCCGGGGCCCCGAGCAGCGGCGGGCTGTTCCACGCTGCCACCAGCGCACGCCACGAGGACGAGGAAGAAGAGCGCGCCGCTCACGGCCGACAGGATGCGCGAGCGCATTGATCCAGTATGTCCTGATCGTTTCATCTGCGAACGGCGGTGCGAACGTAGGGTGCGAGGCGGTCGCGGCTCTCCGTGACTCCTCGCCGCAGCCTGGGCCAGAGTCGTCGCGACGGCGGGTGGATGCGGTGCGGATCGAGGCGAGACTCCTGCAGCAACCGGACCTCGACCGTGCCTTGCGAGACGCCGATTCCCTCCGCCGCCTGGGAGGTGTCGCAAGACAGCGGTGCGTCGCCTGCACGTGCGCAAGTGACGGCTTCGAGCTCCGTGGCCCCGTAATCCGGCGGCAGTTCCACTCTCAACGTGTCAACCCCTTCCGGCACCTCGATCGCGACCCGCCGGGAATGAAGCCGGACCCGCAGGACGTCGCCCTCGCGACGACGTGCAAAATTCGTCCGGGCGATCCCGTCGAGCGGCCCCCAGGCGACGCCACCCATCTGGTTGATGTCGGCCGCCGCCGCCGCGAGCACCTCGAATCCGCTTCCGACGTCCCCGTGGTGACCGTAAAGCAGCAGGGGCTGATCGAGGAACGCACGGAGGGCGATCTCGTCCCTCGGACGCTCTAGGTGGTACCGCCCCAGGACGGGAAAGCCAGTCGCGACATCTGCGGGCCACCAACTGGTGAGAGGACGCTCCGCCGGCGGCCGGTCGAGCCAGGGATACGGTCTGCTGATCGCCGCACCCTCGTAGCCGAGGCGCAGCATGTCATGCAGCGCCTCCTCTGAAGCGGCCCCGTGCGGCGGCACCATGATGCGCGCAACATCGATCCCGGTCCGCTGCTCGAACGAGGCGACGCGGTTCAGAGCCTGCGCGAGCAGCGCCAGCCTCTCGTCTGTCGGCATGGAGCGTGCGAGCTCGCGCTTCGTGTGGTTGTTGCCGTGCATCGTCAGCGAGACGTGCCGTCTGTTCTGCGCGAAGAGCTCGAGTGCTGCCGGCCTCGCACGTCCGGCATCCAGCGGCACCATCGCCATGGCGACGTGATAGGCGTGCGTCCGCGCGTGCTCGACGAGGCCCGTGAACGACGTGATGAATCCGTAGGAATCGCGCTGAAGGTTCGGGTCATCGATGATGAATGCGGCACGCAGCGGTGGAGGCGTGAAGAGTAGGTCGGCGGACACTTCCCGCAGGAAGTCCACGAGTGCGAGGGCGGGAAAGGGCGAACGAACGGATACCTTCTCGCGCAGCGTCTCGCCGTCCTGGAGCTCAGTGAGCTGACCCGCTACCACGTCGTGCCGAACGTTTGCACCTGCATGACGGGCCCACACCGCTCGTCCCGCCACGCCGGCGAGCTCCTGGCCGGTGAGTCGTTCGGCCGGCAGAACGACGCGCTCCGATCGGAGGGAGCGCGCCCTCAGGCGTGCGTCGACCAGCGGAACGTCGGCGAAGTCGATGCGACCGGCGCCTGTTTGGCCGCTCCGGAGTACGAGCGTGGGGATCTCGGGGAGCCGGCCGGCGTCGTGTTCTGATTCCGCGAGGCGGATCAAAGCGTCGAGCCCGCGTGTCTCCGTGAGCTCACACGCCTCGAACCTGACCGGGAACGCCTGGGACAGCGCACGCAGCAGTTCCGGGAGGCGTGCTGCCCCTGCGGGCGGGGAGATACCTACTACCTTCGGTCGACTCAGCCCACGGCCTCCGGCACCCGCTGTCTCTGGCCGTTGCGGTACGAGTCGAGATACAGCCGGAGCAACACTCCCACTAGGGCGATCGAGATGGAGACCGCGAAAGCCCAGGCCGCATCCGCCGGCTTGCCCACTCCCACCGCCGCCAGGTAGACGACCTCGCTTACGCCTGCGATGCCGATGCCCAAGGTGAAGAGGCCGGGCCGTCCCCAGCCGATCGCCGCCGTCGTGATCGCCGCGAAGCAGCCCGAGATCACCATCGCGACGCTCAGGCCGACCAAGGCCGCCGAGGCGGATCGGTAGTTGGACCCGTAGAGCAGCTCCAGCAAGGGCGCACGGAGGACCACCACCGGCAAAGCGATGGCGAGCGAGATGCCGGCCGTCAGAGCAGTCGCAAAATAGGCGAGGCGCCGACCGCCTTCGTCGTCGCCTGCTGCACGTAGCTCCGCTACGCGTGGGAGTAGCACTCCGATGATCCCAGCAGGGACGACAACAAAGACCTGTGAGACGTTCTTCGCCGCGCCGTACAGACCAACGTCATGGCTGCCGAGCACGCGCTGCACCCACACCTGATCGGCGGAGTTCCAGACGAGGAAGAACACCTGGGCGAGCAGGAGCGGCCGGCCGAGCACCAGGAGTCGGCGAAGTCGTGATGAGGCGAAGCGCAGCTCGCGACCGCGAATCAGCGGGTGGAACAGTTCATAGCCAATGACGGGCAGCAGGCTGCTCGCGCCGAAGATGACCAATGCCGGCAGTGGGCGCGGATGCCCGATCGCCATGAAGCCCGCGAACACCAGGATCTGCGCGAGGGAGCCGCCTACGTAGGTGATGCCCGCACGCATGTTGTCGCCGAGCCCGCGGCTCAGCGCGTAATACAGCTGGAAGCCCACGAGCCCTGTCAGCACTACGAGCATTCCGAGCAGGTCCACTCCGTTCGTCAGCCCCGCCAGAAAAGCGATTGCGCACCCACCCAGAGAGAGCAGCCATAAGACGGTGGCCAACGAGACACTCGAGCCCAGCGTTTCCGAGGTCAGCGCAGGATCGCCGCGAGCGGCTCCGAGCTCGCGGCTCAAGGCGGTCGCCAGCACCTGCACCAAGCCCATTGCGATCGTCGCGAGCACGATCGTGTAGCGGACGACGCCGAAGCCCGAAGGTGCGAGAGCGCGCGCAGCAAGAACGTAGAAGACAAAGCTGAGCAGTCGGGCCGTCCCCTCCGCGCCTGCCAACGTCGCCATGCCGCGAAGGTCCGGTGCAAAGCGCTGGAAGAGCGGCGTCTCTCCTACCATGGAAAGTGCGCCGTTCCCGACCTGCGAAGCGCGCGATCTCCAGATCACGCGCTTGTCGGCGCAGATGAAGGAGCGCCCGATCGAAGCGCTCCGTCGTCGCGCGAACCACTCGTGCCGGCGCTCGTGCGCGCCAGCATCAATCCGCAGAGCGCCCAGAACAGGTGCGTCATGCCCACGCCGATGAAATAGGGCTCAATGAGATGCATGCCAACGAGCAGCACGACCAGGATCGCAACGACCCTCGACACGACGCGCACTTCGGGTTCGACGCTGCCTGCCTTTCGGCGCGCCGTCACGAAGAGCGCCGACATGAGGCCCGCGAAGATCAGCAGTAGTGGAACACCGCCTCGAAGGACCAGGGAGATGTAGAGATTCTCACTGAACTTCCACGGAACCGTTCCGGGCAGGGCCGCGGGCACATCCGGACCGTATCCGGTGAGCCAGTGGCCCGACATCACCGGCACGTACTGGTTCTTCCAGATGGAATAGCGATAGGCGAGTGTCTGCGGCACCAGCGGGTTCGAGTTCGCCGCGAGCACCGTGGGGGTTTGCTGGTACTGCTGGTGCGCACGCCTGGCTAGTGACGGCCCGAACACGAGCGCGACGATCGCCGCACCGATCGAGATCCAGTAGACGACTTTCCCAAGCGAGCGGAACCAGACGCCGAGCGCAACCGAGCCTGCGACAGTCGCAAGCACAGGAGTCGCCGTGAACGTGCTTGCCTGGCCGCAGAGGGCGACCGCCAGTACCGCGAGGAGGCCCCACCTGGGCAATACCGCCTGGCGGTCATCCAACAGCAACCCGACGCAGATCAGGATCACGATGAGGAGAAACGCGCCCAGTGTGTGCGGATGGTCGAATGGACCGGTCGCCCGTCCCAGACCCTCGGCGAGGTAGTGAGCGAACGCGCCGGGCGAGTCCGTGGTCGTCGAGTGCTCTAACCAGGGCCGAACTCCCGGCACCCCCACTTCCTGGGCCAGGGCGAGCGCCGAGACGGGGATGCTCGCGAGCAGAATCAGCCTCAGACCCCACGCTCGCCCGGAACTCGTGGTCACGCCCGTGCGCACCGCGCGGTAGAGCAAGAAGAACTGCAGGGGCCCGATCAGCGTGCCGACGTTGGAACTGGAGAACGGTGCGCCTCGCTGGAGGAGATCGGCCGCGCCGAGCAGCGCGGTTGCCGCCGCATACGCGAGCGCGAGCCAGTCGAAGGCGACCCACCGTACGGGTTCACCCCGTCGACGCGACAGGAGAATCAGCGCGGCGACTCCGACGATTGCGATTTCGGCGAGTCGGAAACCCGGAACCGGGAGACCGCGGCGAATTCCGGCCACGGCGGGCACGACTGCTGCGAGGGTGCATGCGCCGATGAGCGGGCGGAACAGAACGACGATGCCGAAGCAGACGACCGCGAGCCCCGCGCAGGCGACGAGTGGGCCGAGACCGGCAGCAGCGCCGACGAAAACACTGGCGCAGAACGCGACGAGCCAGGAGGGAAGACCCCAGCCAACCTCGGCCCCGCGCGCAGTCCGCAGAGTTGCCGAAGCGGAAGCGGCGCTCAAGCTTCCGCCGCGCCCCGGTCGGTCACGCGGCTGGCAGCGTCACCAATCGAAACAGGAATCCGACGCCGGCCCCGCGCCGCCGGCCGTACGAGGAACATCCACGCCGGGCTCACTCCGAACTGCTCGAGAGCTGAAATCGCGCTTCGCACATCCACGACACGATCGCCCTCGCCTACAACCAGCACGGTCAGATCGGATTCGAGCGCCAACATCTCCCCGCCACCCTCGGTGCCAGGCGCGTCCGCGACCGACACGAGAAGAACTCCATCCGAGCTTCCATCTCCGCCCCGCTCGATCTTGCGCCGCGGGTGGGTGGTGTCGCGTACAGCCTTCCCCGCGTTGCCTCGAAGTGACGGCAACGGCAAATCCACGCTGACTTCGTTCTCTTCGTCTGCTTCGGCGAGCAGCAACCCCACATCACGAGCGTGCTGCATCGACCACCATGAGCAAGGGAGAATCGCAACGTACCCTCCGCGTTTGCCGATCAGCTGACGCCAGCGCTCGAGCACGGCAACGAGCGAGCCGGAAGAACCGCGCGCAACCAGGGACACCGGGCACGGTGCCTCGTCTTCGAGTGACCCGATGTCGTCGATGCGCGGATCGGACCGTTCGATGCCTACGACGATGACGACAGCGAGAAAGATTCCGGCTATGAGACCGATCAGGATCGGCGTGAGAGTTCCGATGTCGTTGTGCGTCGCCGGGTCCGGAAGTCGGACGAGCACGAGTGAGCCCGGACGGATGGTCTGTCGGACCCCTCTATCGAGGACCGCCCTGACCATTGCCTTGGCTCCATCGGTAGCGACCGCGGCAGAGGCGGCCGAGTAGCGAAGCCGCAGGATCGCGGTGTTCGCGTCGTTGGCCACGGTCATGTGATCACGGGCTTGCTTGTCGGAGACGCCCAAGCTGGTCGCGACCGCTTGCCTCACACGTGCGTCCTGGGGAATGGCCAATGCGTACGTCCCGGCGAGCTTCGAGGCCTCGTCGGCGCGACCCGGATCGCCGCTGCGGGCTCCGGATGGAACGAGCATCACCGCCTCCGCCGTGTACGTACCGGCCCGGAGACCCGCCGTCGCATATGCAGCCACAGTGACTAATGCAACGACGCACAAAGCGACGACGCCACGCCGGCGAACGGGAGCCAGTCGAGTACGGATCGGAACGTCGTGGGCGCTCACAGCTTGCTACTCGCTTGCGCCTGCGGCGGAGCCTGCGTAGAGATCGTTCACTTCGTCCGCGAGCGCCGAGCGCATGCTCTCGAGTTGTTCCTGCCAACGCCGCTGTTGCTCGAACAGCGCATCGGCCGTGGCTGCCCTCAGCTCCGCGATGCGATCACGCGCGAGCTCGAGACCGGCAGCGATGGAAACGG
>JALYST010000028.1 GCA_030854665.1 Actinomycetota bacterium | reverse complement strand
TCTCAAGCTGCGCAAGCAGATGCAGCTCGAGCTGAAGGGGATCCAGCACGACATGGGCATCACCTTCGTCCATGTCACACACGATCAGGAAGAGGCCATGACGATGGCCGATCAGATCGCCGTCATGCACGGCGGCCGGATCGAGCAACTCGGGACGCCCACCGAGCTCTACGAAACTCCCTCGACGGCGTTCGTCGCGAGCTTCCTTGGAGTGTCGAACCTGATTCCCGGCACGGTCAGCGGTTCGGACTCGGTCCGTCTGCACAGCGGCCCCGAGGTTCGCGTCCGGGCGGATGCGCTCGCGGGCCGCACCGGGGAGGTCGCCATCGGGATCCGGCCCGAGAAGATCGAGCTCGGAGAAGGACAAACGAACTCGCTCGACGGCACGATCGTCGAGCAGGCCTACGTCGGAGTCTCCACGCAGTACATCGTCGAGACCGACTGCGGCAGGGTGACCGTCTACCGGCAGAATGCATCGCCGGGGCTGAACGGCGCCGAGCCGGGCCAAAGACTCACGCTCAGCTGGAGCCCGGAATCCACGTTCGTCGTCGACTCACTGGAGGGATCCGAATGAGCGATGTCCTGAACCGACGCCAGTTGCTGCGCCGCGCGGCGGCGGGTGGCGCCTTCCTCACGTTGCCGGGGGTGCTTGCGGCGTGCGGCGGCACGACCAAGAAAGCCGCGTCTACAACCGCGAACAAGACGCTCGCGAAGACCCTGCGCTTCTCGAACTGGACGCTCTATATCGACAACGAGAAGGGGAACAAGCATCCGACTCTCGAAGCCTTCAAGAAGAAGACTGGGACCACCGTCCAGTACACCGAGGACATCAACGACAACGCGTCCTACTTCGGGAAGATCCAGGGTCCGCTTTCCCGCGGGCAGTCGATCGATCGCGACATCATCGTGATGACCGACAACTCGCGTTACCCGTCGCTCCTGATCAAGAAGGGCTGGGTCGAGAAACTCGACAAGAGCGCGATCCCGAACATCGCGAACCTGCAGTCCGCATTGCAGCATCCCAACTGGGATCCGAACCGCGACTACAGCCTGCCGTGGCAGTCCGGCATGACCGGCATCGCCTATAACGACAAGCTGACCGATCCGATCCTGACGATGAATGACCTGCTCGAGAACAAGAAGCTCAAGGGCAAGATCACGCTCTTGAACGAGATGGCGGACACGCTGTCGCTGGTCATGCTCGCGAACGGCGACGATCCGGCGAAGGTCACGGACGCGACGTTCGACAAGGCGATCAAGAGGATCAAGGCCGCCGTCGACTCGGGTCAGGTGCGCCAGTTCACCGGCAACGACTACTCCGGGCCGCTCTCGAAGGGCGACCTCGCCGCAGCGATGGCCTGGTCAGGCGATGTCGTGCAGTTGCAGGCGGACAACAAGCACCTGCACTGGAACCTCCCGGAAACCGGCGGGGACATCTGGACGGACAACATGTTGATTCCGAAGGGCGGCAACGTCTACACCGCCTCCGTCTACATGAACTATGTGTACGACCCGAAGGTGGCGGCTCTGATCGAGGACTACGTCAACTACATCTGCCCGGTCAAGGGAGCCAAGGAAGAACTACAGAAGATCGATCCTGCAGTGGCGAAGAACACGCTGATCTTCCCGACGCAGAAGATGCTCGACAACGTGCACATCATCGATGCGGCAGCGTTGAGCAACCAGAAGTACCTGACCACCTGGCAGAACTTGATCTCCGGCTAAGGCGGTAGGCGTGGGATTTCTGCATCGTCACCGGAATCTCACGCCGTACCTCCTCCTTGGGCCGGGGCTGCTGTACCTCGGATTGTTCTTCGTCGTCCCGCTCGGCTTCCTCGCCTACCAGTCGCTCGAATCGGGGAACTTCGATGTTGGCTACGCCTTCACGTGGGCGTGGGGGAACTACTGGGATGCGATCCAGAACTACCGGGGTCACTTCATTCGCTCGCTCGAATACGCGGGAATCGCGACCGTCCTGGCCCTGCTCTTCGGCTATCCGCTCGCGTACTGGATCGCGTTTCGCGGTGGGCGCTGGAAGAACGTGCTGCTCCTCTTCATCGTCGCGCCCTTCTTCGTCACATATCTGATCCGTACCCTCGCCTGGGAGTCGATCCTCGCGGATCAGGGCCCAGTGGTCAGTGTCCTGCGCGACGTCGGGATACTCGGTGACGGCGGCCGCCTGCTCGCGACTTCGACTGCCGTCGTCGCCGGCATCACCTACAACTTCTTCCCGTTCATGGCCCTGCCGCTGTACGTCTCGCTCGAGCAGATCGACCAGCGGCTGATCGAGGCCGCGCAAGATCTCTACGCGAGCAAATGGAAGGCGTTCCTGCGCGTGACCTTGCCGCTCTCTCTGCCGGGCGTCGTTGCCGGGACGCTGCTCACGTTCATCCCAGCCGCAGGTGACTTCATCAATGCGCAGCTCCTCGGGTCGCCCCAGAGTCACATGATCGGGAACGTCATCCAGTCGAAGTTCCTCGAGTTGACGGACTACCCGGCGGCCGCCTCGATGTCGTTCGTCCTGATGGCCGCGATCCTCTTGATGGTGGCGCTCTACGCCCGCGTCGTCGGCGCGGAGAAGCTCACCGGATGAGTAGCGCCACTATGGCAGCGCGCCGACCGCGGGAGAGGGCGGGCGAACGCGTGTGGGCATTCGTCAAATACCACGTCCTCACGGTGTATGCGTTGCTCGGATTCGCGTACCTGATGCTGCCGATCGCGATCGTGATCGCGTTCTCGTTCAACAACCCGGCCGGACGCTTCAACTACACATGGTCCGGCTTCACCATGGACAACTGGAAGAACTGGGACGGCGTCCCGGGACTGCGGAGCGCGATGGTCCTCTCGCTCCAGATCGCACTGGTCTCCAGCCTGGTCGCAACGTTGCTCGGGACGCTGATCGCGCTCGCGCTCGTGCGCTACGGCTTCCGCGGGCGCAGCGCGACGAACTTCTTGATCTTCCTGCCGCTCTCGACCCCGGAGATCGTCCTCGGCGCCTCGCTGCTGACGCTCTTCCTCAACCTCTCGATCGTGTTCGGCTTCTGGACGATCCTCATCGCCCACGTCATGTTCTGCATCAGCTTCGCCGTCGTGACGGTCAAAGCCCGGCTGATCGGGTTCGACCGTCACCTCGAAGAGGCGGCGATGGACCTCGGGGCGAACGAGTTGGTCACCTTCCGGAAAGTGACGCTGCCGCTCATCGGCCCCGCGATCCTCGCGGCGCTCCTACTTTCCTTCGCCATCTCGATCGACGACTTCGTCGTCACGTACTTCGTCGCCGGTCCGCGCACGACGTTTCCGCTCTTCGTCTGGGGCGCGGCGCGCGTGGGCGCACCTCCCCAGGTGAACGTGATCGCGACGTTCATCTTCGGCGTCGCTGTGATCGGGATGGTTGTGAATGTGTTCGTTCAGATGCGCCGCGAACGAGCAGCCGCGACCGCGTGAGCGCTCCCTCCGTCGCTCCACGGCTTCCACCGTGGTGGTTGGACGAAGCCGGGCAACAAACTGCGGCGCCCGAGCTGGTGGGCGACGCAACTGCCGACGTCTGCATCGTCGGCGGCGGCTACACGGGCTTGTGGACTGCCCTAGCGCTCAAAGAGCGCGACTCCTCGCTGCGGATCCTGCTGGTCGAGGCGGAAACGTGCGGTGCCGGGCCGAGCGGACGCAACGGGGGCTTCCTGCACGGTTACTGGGCGGCGCTCGCCGACTTGCTGCCGCTGCTCGGGGAGGAGCGTGCGCTGCAACTCGCACGTGCAGCAGAGCGGATCGTTCCTGCTGTGCGGTCGTTCTGCGAGTCGCGCGGCGAGGACGTCTGGCTTCGTGAGGCGGGGACGATGATGGTTTCGGCGGCCCCTGCGCAGGACGATGCCATCGACCGCGCGGTCGCGGCTGCCGCAGAGGTCGGGGCAGCCGAGCAAGCGGTGCCGCTCGACGCGGACGGGGTCGCCGAACGAATCCGCTCGCCGGTCTTCCGCGGCGGGGTCTGGTTTCCGGACGGTGCGACCGTGCAGCCGGCGCGTCTCGTGCACGCGTTACGTCGCGCGGCCGTGGACGCAGGCGTCGAACTGTACGAGCACACGCCTGCGCTTCGCATACGTGCCGGAAACATTGCGACGCCGCGAGGCAGCGTTCGCGCACCAGAGGTAGTCGTCGCGGTCAACGCGGCGGCGACCGGGTGGAGGCCGGTTGCGCGACACGTGACGAACTTCGGCTCGTACGTCGTGCTCACGGAGCCCGTGCCGGAGCTCCTGGTGCAGATCGGGTGGACCGGCGGCGAGGCCGTCTTCGACGGGCGCATGTTCCTGCACTACTTCCGGACGACCGCGGATGGGCGCGTGTTGATGGGCAGTGGATCCGGACCGATCGGATTCCGTGGCCGGGTGGACAACCGCTTCACCTCCGATGACGCGACCGCGGCGCGAGCGGAGCACGGCCTTCGCCGTCTCTTGCCCGGTCTCGCCGACGCGCGGATCGAGCGGGCGTGGGGAGGACCGATCGACGTCTCCGCCGACCATCTCCCGTTCTTCGGGACCGTGAAGGACAAGCGGATTCACTACGGCGTCGGGTATTCCGGCCACGGCGTCGGCCCGAGCTGGCTCGGCGGTCAGATCCTCGCGTCGCTCGTGCTGCGGCGCGACGACGAGTGGACTGCGCTGCCACTCGCCTCGCGCCGGGTGGCGTCCCTGCCCCCCGAGCCGCTCAAGCATCTCGGCGGCGCGCTCGTGCGGTCGGCAATCCTCGCCTGCGAGCGGGCGGACGAAGAAAACCGGCGACCACCGCTACCCGCTCGGGTTGGCGCTGCTTTGCCGCGTTTGTTCGGAATGGAGATCGGCACGCGTTGAGAGTCGCTGCCACTGCCGGCTTGGCCGGCGGTGGCCGGAACCGCAACGATTCGCGGTTCAGGTGTCGTGGCTGCTCTTGATTCCGGCGGGGCAGTGCCACAATTCGCGCTTGCCGACGAAGTTCACTGACTTGCAGCCCTGCCTGCTGAGATCGGGTGCTCCCTCGAGCTTGCCGGCGTCACAGCCAAACCAGGTGCCGTCCTCGCCATTGGGTGCGGCCACGGCATGGCAGCTGCCGGTCAGACCGAGGTGGCGCGATGCGCGGCCGTCCTTGATGACGACCATCAGGGCAAAGACCAGAACGGCGGCTACGAGCACACCTCGCATCCAGCGAATATCGGCATTTGAGGCATCTGCCTCAAGCCCCTAAGAAGAGCGCAGACCGCCCCGTTCGTGATGCGCCTTGAAGAAGTTCTCGGAGCCGGCGGTTGCCATCGCTGCACTGGCCGAGATCTCCAGCGCCAGGGTCGCAGCGGCCACGATCTGGGCGAACCGGTAGACCTTGCCGGCCCCGGCGCAATCGATCAGCTCGAGCCACGTGTGCGCGTACGGGAAGGCCGTCCCGCCGCCGACGGTCCCGACTTCGAGCCCCGGCAGGCGCAGTCCGCAGTGGATGCCGCCGTCGACGCGGCGGGCCGTGCCGTGCGCCATCGAGCTCGTCCCGACCATGCCCAGGTCCTGGCCGGTCGCTGCGAAGATCGCCGCGATCGCCGACGCCGGCGTGAACGCGACCGATTGCATGCCCGATGCGACGGCCCCGTGCGTTCCGGCGAACGAGAGCTCGAGCAGGTCGTCGACCGTGGTGCGGAGAACACGGCGCACCGCCTCCTCGCTGAGCGTCGCTTCAACGAGGACGGTCTTCCCGTGCCCGCCTCGCTCGAAGTAACGGTGTGACGGCTTCTTGTCGCCGCCCATGTTCGCCTCGAGGATCGCGCGCTCCGGCTTCACCGGAGCGTGCTCCATCACATAGCCCATGTTCAGCGCATACGCGTTGCGGGTCATCATGTTCGGCCCGCAGGCATCGCCCGTAGTGAACGCCCACAGGACGTGGCACATCGGACCGACGACGTGCGTCTCGACCTCGCGCAAGCGCGCGAACGTCGAGATCCAGTCTTCATTGCGCTCCGCCAGCCAGCGGCGGATCTCCGCAACATGTGCGTCGAGGAAGCGCGCGAGCTGCACGGCTTCTTCCGTGGACTTGCAGACGAAGCAGGATGCTCTGGTCATTCGGTCAGCGAGCACGTACGTTCTGAAGCCGCCGGACTCCGCCGCAGCTCTTGCGCCGCGGTAGAGGGAGGCAGACAGGCCGCCCTCGGTGTGAGCGAGCGGAACGAAGACCTGTTCCTGTCTGCGGCCCGTTTCCGAGACGCGGCCGAAGGGCTCCTCGAGCTCGTAGTCGCCGAGCTCGATCGCCAACGGGCCTACAACGGACACCGGGATGACAGCCGCGCCGGTCAGCATCTCCTGGGCGTTCACGAACGGAGAAAGGTCGATTCGCGTCACGCCGTCGCTCAGTCCCAGCGCCTTCTGGCGTGCCTCGATCGATTCCCGGTCATTTTTGCGTGGCCAGCGCCTCAGCTCCATGAAAGAAAGCTTACGGCCCAGCGAGTGGACGCTTGGGAGGTCTCGTCTCAAAGGACGCGGGTTTAGACGGCCGCACGGGCAAAGCCCGCACGGCCTCGATGCGGCGCCGCTACGGCGGCGCCTGGGGGGATAATGCCCCCGCGATGGCAACAGGCCAGCTGATCGAGATGAAGGATGGGGGCCGCGAGGCCTTCGCCGACGTTCTCCGTTTCTACGAGCTTGCGAAGCGCCGCGAGTGGCAGGTACGCGATTTGCCCTGGGGCGAGCTGCCGCCGATCCCCGAGTCGAAAGGCTCGTCGCAGAGTCGGGCTCGACGTCGGGACATGTGGCGCTCGGTGCTGACGCAGCAGCTTCAGGCGGACATGCTCGCGTGCGACATGGCGTCGCAGCTCCTCAACATGGCGCCAGACGTCGAGGCGAAGCTCTACTACTCGACGATGGTCCAGGACGAGTCGCGCCACACCGAAGCCTGGCTCAAGCTCGTGACCGAGGCCGGCGGCACCGCCGAGCGCGATCCGCATCTCGACAAGCTGGCGCAGACCACGCTCCAGGCCGACACCCTCGAGGAGAAGGTCTTCCTGATGCAGGTCTTCTACGAGCGGCTGATCATCTCGAGATTCCGCCTGATCGCACGCTCGTCGCGCGGCACCGTGCTCGAGGACCTCTGTGGCCGGCTCGCAACGGACGACGGCATCCACCACGGCGCCGGCATGGCCTACGAGCGGGTGCTCTTGCAGAACCTCACCAAGAAGATGAACCAGAAGCTCGTCGACGCGGCCAACCGACTGCTGCCCGTGTTCGCCGCGCATGCGTTGTGGCGCCCGCGGGAGCGCGCCTGGATCGGGCGCGCCATGGAGTCACGCGATGTCGCGCGTCTACGCGAGGACCTCGAGCTCGGCGTTCGCCTGGCGGAGTCGCTCGGCCTGGACGTCAGTGGCGTCGAGCTGACGATCCCGTAGTGGCATCGGCCACCCTGATGGATGGTGCTGCGCTCGCGGCGCGGATGCGCGCAGAGCTGAAGGCAGACGTAGAAGAGCTCGGGCACGTCGGGTTGGCGACGGTTCTTGTCGGCGACGACCCTGCCTCGGAGATCTATATCCGGCTCAAACACAAAGCCTCAGGGGAAGTTGGCATCGAGGCGATCGACCACAGGTTGCCGGCGGCAACCCCCGAAGAGGAGCTGGTTGAGCTTGTCGAGGAGCTCAATGAGGACGACTCGGTGGACGGGATACTCGTGCAGACGCCCCTGCCCGAGCAGATCGACGAGGCGCGGATCATGCGGTCGATCGATCCCATCAAAGACGTCGACGGCCTCCATCCATTCAGTGCCGGGCAGCTGTATCTAGGGCGCCAGACTCTCGTCCCGGCTACACCTCTCGGAGTCATGCACTTACTCGACGAGTACCGGCTTTCGATCGCCGGTCGGCGCGCCGTCGTCGTGGGCCGCAGTTCGTTGGTCGGCAAGCCGCTCGCGCTCCTGCTCCTCCAGGCGAATGCGACTGTCACTATCTGCCACTCGCGAACCGACGACCTCCCCCGTCATACGCTCGACGCAGACATCCTCGTCGCCGCCGTCGGTCTGCCCGGGCTCGTCACCGCCGACATGGTGAAGCAGGGTTCGACCGTGATTGACGTCGGCATCACGCGCACCGAAGCCGGAGTGATGGGCGACGTCGAGCCCGACGTGGCCGAGGTGGCCGCGTACCTGACGCCGGTCCCCGGCGGGGTGGGCCCCATGACGATTGCGGCCCTGCTCGCTAATGCGGTCCGGGCTGCTCGCTACCGCTGCGGCAAGCTTGCGTTCCCCCGCATGTGAGTTACACTCCGCCCGCTGTATCAGTGGTGGCGGCTCGGTGCCCGGGCCGTCGCATGTTTTGAAGGAGGAAGTCGCTTGGCTCAGGGCACCGTGAAGTGGTTTTCGAACGAGAAGGGCTACGGATTCATCGAGCGTGAGGGTGGCGAGGACGTCTTCGTTCACTTCTCCGCCATCACGCAGGAGGGGTACAAGTCGCTGACCG
>JALYST010000020.1 GCA_030854665.1 Actinomycetota bacterium | reverse complement strand
AGGGCCAGGCGGTCACGTTCCTGATTCAGCAGGCCGAGTTCGAGCAAGAGGCCGAGGCGATGGGGATCAAGATCACCGACGACAAGGTGAACAAGTACCTCGAGAAGCTGAAGAAGCAGTTCTACGGTGGCAGCGAGCAGCGCTACCAGAAGGCGCTCGAAGAGCGAAGACTGACCGAGGATCAGGCCAAAGTTGCGACGCGCGGCCAGCTGATCTCGGAGGAGCTCTTCAAGAAGGTGACGAGCGACGTCAAGATCTCGAAGGAAGAGGTCAAGGCCTACTACACCTCCCACAAGTCGCAGTACGGGCAGCCGCAGACCCGCGAGGTGCGTCACATCCTTGTGCCGAAGAAGGCTCTCGCCGACTCGATTTACGCACAGCTGAAGGCCGGCGCGAACTTCGCGAAGCTGGCGAAGAAGTATTCGAAGGATCCTGGCTCCGCGGCGAACGGCGGCAAGCTGACCATCTCCAAGGGGCAGACTGTCCCGGCTTTCGACAAGACAGCGTTTAGCCTGAAGAAGGGCGAGCTGTCACGGCCGATCCATACGCAGTACGGCTATCACATCATCGAGGCGCTCTCCGGTATCAAGGCCGCGCAGACGACCTCGCTGAGCAAGGTGGAGTCGTCGATCAGGCAGCAGCTCGGGCAGCAGCGCAAGAACGAGGCGATGACGAAGTGGGTCGAGACGAAGAAGAAGAGCTACTGCAAGTCGGGCGTCAAGTACCAGGTCGGGTACCAGCCCAACCCGGATCCTTGCGCGACGCTCACCGGCGCGACCACCACGACGACACAGTAAGTGAGCCTCGCCGAGGCGCTCGTCGACCTCCAGGAGCTGACCGAGCGGCTGCGCCGCGAGTGTCCCTGGGATCGCGAGCAGACCGAGCGCACGATCGTTCCGCACACCATCGAGGAGGCCTACGAGGTCGCCGACGCGGCAATCGGCGGGGATGACGCGAAGCTTGCGGACGAGCTCGGCGACTTGCTGTTCCAGGTCTACTTTCTTGCCCTTCTCCTTGCGGAGAAGGGCGGCCGACTGGGGTTGGAGGAGATTGCGCGGGGAGCGCACGAGAAGCTCGTCCGGCGGCACCCTCATGTCTTCGGCGGAGTTGAGCTCGACTCCCCGGGTGAGGTTCGCCGCACCTGGGAGACCAGTAAGCGGGACCTGGAAGGCCGCGCAGGCATTTTTCACGATGTGCCGGAGTCGCTCCCTGCACTGCTTTACGCGCGCAAAGTGCAACGGCGTGCTGCGGCGATCGACTTCGAGTATCCCGACACTGCCGGTGCGCTCGCGGATCTCGACGACGAGGTGCGCGAGTTGAAGGAGGCGCTCGGCGAGGCCGGCGACATTGCGCCGGAAACCGAACCGCCCGCACACTTGTTCGCGGAGATGGGAGACGTGCTCTTCGCCGCCGTCAACGTCGCGCGACGCCTGAACGTCGATCCCGAGCTCGCCCTGCGTGCGATGTCTCGCCGCTTCGTCGAACGCGTCGAACGCGCCGAGCGCTCCGCGGCCGGCGAAGGGAAGTCGTTTACGGAGCTGCCGCTGGAGGAGCAAGACCGCTACTTCGATCGAGCCAAGGAGGAGTTCGAATGAGTGCTTCCTCGATCGCACGAGTGCACGGGCGGCAGGTTCTCGACTCGCGCGGCAATCCGACCGTTGAAGTCGATGTCGTGCTCGAGTCGGGTGCCACGGGACGCGCGGCGGTGCCTTCCGGCGCGTCCACCGGGCAGTTCGAGGCCGTGGAGCTGCGCGATGGTGACGACCGCTCGTATCGCGGCAAGAGCGTTCTCAACGCCGTGCGCAATGTCGAGACCGAGATCGCCAGCGCCGTCACCGGGCTCGACGCCGAAGACCAGCGAGCGCTGGACCAGACGTTGATCGAGCTCGACGGGACGAAGAACAAGTCACGCCTTGGGGCCAATGCGATTCTCGGCGTCTCGCTCGCGACGGCGAAGGCCGGCGCCGCCCATGCAGGCGCGTCATTGTTCCGCTGGATCGGCGGGGTCGGCGCGCACGTACTCCCCGTGCCGATGATGAACGTGATCAACGGCGGTGCGCACGCCCAGAACTCCCTCGACCTGCAGGAGTTCATGGTCGTTCCCGCGGGCGCGGAGTCCTTCGCCGAAGGACTGCGGATCGGCGCGGAGACCTTTCATACGCTCAAGGACGTGCTGCACGAGCGCGGACTGTCGACCGGAGTTGGTGACGAGGGCGGTTTCGCCCCGGAGCTAGGCTCGACCGAGGAGGCGATCGAGGCAGTGCTCGAGGCGGCCGAGCGAGTGGGGCACCGCGACCGGATTGCGATCGCGCTCGATCCCGCCTCGTCTGAGCTCTACCGCGACGGCAGCTATCACCTGGAGCGCCAGGGCAGGATCATGAGCGCGGACGAGCTGATCGATCTCTACGCGACGCTGGCCGATCGCTACCCGGTGGTCTCGATCGAGGACGGGCTCGCGGAGGACGAGTGGGGTGCGTGGAAAAAGATGACGGAGCGTCTCGGCGATCGCATGCAGCTCGTCGGCGACGACCTCTTCGTGACCAACGTCGAGCGGTTCCAGCGCGGGATCGACGAAGGTGTCGCGAATGCAATCCTCGTCAAGGTCAACCAGATCGGAACGCTGACCGAGTCACTCGATGCGATCGAGCTCGCGCGGGCAAACGGTTACGGCGTGGTGATCTCCCACCGCTCCGGCGAGACCGAGGACACGACGATCGCCGACCTTGCCGTCGCGACCGGCGCCGGCCAGATCAAGACGGGTGCGCCCTCGCGGAGCGACCGCGTCGCGAAGTACAACCAGCTGCTCCGGATCGAGGAGGAGCTGGGCGACGCCGCCGTCTATCCGGGGTGGTCCGCCTTTCCGCGATCCGGGAGGCAGTGAGCCTTTGGGGAAACCTCCCGGTTTCCCCAAACCCCTCCACTGGTCCGCTTCGCGACAAGTCGCTACGCGACTCCCGCGCACCCAGCGCTGACGGATCCCGGCGCTAACCTGCGTGCATGGCTTCCGTCACGCCGCGCCGCACGAAGATCGTCGCGACGATCGGCCCTGCCTGCTCGACTCTTGAGAAGGTGCGCCAGCTCGTCGAGGCCGGGATGGACGCGGCGCGCCTCAACCTCTCGCACGGGACGCACGAGGACCACGCGGCGCGGGCCAAGCTCGTCCGCGACGTCCAGGAGGAGATCGGCCGGCCGCTCGCGCTGATCGGCGACCTCCAGGGCCCGAAGTTCCGTGTCGGTGCGCTCGACCAGCCGCTCGACCTACCGCAGGGCGGCGAGGTCACCGTCGTCATCGGGGAAGACGGAGCCTGCAACGGCGAGCTGCCGATCGCGCCGGCCGCCATCGGCGAGGTGTTGCAGCGGGGTCACGAGGTGCTGATCGACGACGGGATGATCCGGCTACGCGTCGACGAGGTGAAGGCCGGCCGCGCGCGCTGCGGCATCGTCGTCGGCGGGACGGTCACGTCGCACAAGGGCGTGAATCTTCCCGGCGTCCCGATTCCGATTCCGTCGTTGACGCGCAAGGACCTCGCGGATCTCGAGTTCGCGTTGAAGCTCGGTTGCGACTTCATCGCCCTGTCGTTCGTCCGGTCGGCGGCAGACGTTCGCGATCTCACAGGGCTAATCGAGCAGGAAGGTGCGACCGCTCATGTGATCGCGAAGATCGAGAAGGCCGAGGCGGTAGACGCGCTCGACGACGTGCTTGCCGAGGCGGACGCGGTCATGGTGGCCCGCGGCGATCTCGGCGTGGAAATCGGCCCGGAGCTCGTGCCACTCGTGCAGAAGCGGATCATCTCCAAGGCGCTCGAGCGCGGGAAGCCCGTGATCACGGCGACACAGATGCTCGAGTCGATGATCCACCACCCCGAGCCGACGCGCGCAGAGGCCAGCGATGTCGCGAACGCGGTTCTCGATGGGACGTCCGCGATCATGCTCTCTGGCGAGACCGCCATGGGCGAGTACCCGGTGCAGGCGGTGCAGACGATGGACCGCATCGCCCGTGCGGTCGAGCCGAGCCTTGGTTACAGGCATCAAATTCCCGAAGCGACCGATGACCCGACGATCGGAAACGCGATGTCGAATGCGGCTTGCGATCTCGCCGAGGCGCTCGGCGCGAAGGCGATACTCGTCCCCACCTTCACGGGGCGAACGGCATCGGCTGTGGCAAGGCTGCGCCCGCGTCGGCCGATCGTCGCCCTGACCCACAAGCTCTGGTCGGTCCACCAGATGGCGATCGAGTGGGGCGTGACGCCGATCTGGATCCCCGAGTGCAAGGACGTCGAGGATCTCTGGAACCGTTCCCTGGAGGCGGCGACAGAGGCAGGCCTGATCGAGTCGGGCGACACCGTGGTGATCACCGCGGGAACTGCGGTCAACATCCCGGGCTCGACGAACGTCATCAAGGTCGACGTAGTCCTTTAACTACGGCGTCGCTTGTCGATGCCGTCCAGAGGGTGGGTGGGCTTCGCCCACCCACCCGTCTAAAGGAGCGGGCGGGCCTTCAGCGAATCCTGCGCTCATGGCTGCGCGAGCTTCACGTCGTCCACCCCTCGTCACGCTCGCGCGGCGGTGGTTCGCTGTCGTGCTGATCGTGGTGATCGGGTACGCCTATTACCACCCGCTCAAGAGCTGGGCCGAGACGCGCCACGACCTCTCTTCCCGGCGGGCCGAAGTCGGCCGGCTGGTGACCGAGAAGCGCGCGCTGCGGGACCGGCTCGAGTTCTCGGCGAGCAGCGACGCGCTCGCGCGCGAGGCGCGGAGGCTGGGGTTCATCCGCCCGGGCGAGCACCTCTTCATCGTCAAGGGCATCCAGGCCTGGAAGAAGGCGCACACCACTACGATCGACGGTGATGGAAAGTGATCGCGCCGCCGTCGAACGCCAGCTAGGCCGGCCGCCTCGCGCGTTCAAGCGCGTTGTCGTCCGCTGTCCGTTCGGGCATCCCGCCGTCACGGAGCAGCACGCGTTCAACGACAACGGCGAGCCGTTCCCGACCACCTTCTGGCTCACGTGCACTCAACTCGTCGCGGCGGTGTCACGGCTCGAGGCGGCCGGCGGTGTGGAGCGCTGGACCCGCGCCGCCGCCGAGGATCCCGGGCTGGCCGCGAGCCTCGAGCGCGCGCATGCAGAGCAGCGAAACCTGCGCCCCGAGCTCGACCTCGGCGTGGGCGGTGCACGTGCGGGCGCGGGAAGCCTCAAGTGCCTGCACGCCCACGTGGCGTTCGCGCTCGCGCGCCCGGGCTACGAGTTGGGGGAGCAGATCCTCGCCGAGGTCGACCCGGCCTGGCCGTCTGTTTGCTGCGCTCCGTAACGGATAGGTTCTCCGCCCGTGTCGGTAGTGATCGACGTCGCCAGGCGAGAGTGGGAAGACGGCTACCGCCGCTTCCAGGTGGCGTCGCGCGATCCAGTCGCCGCTGACCGGTTGAGCGAGCAGCTGGAGGTCGTCACCGCCGAGTTGCGCCGCCGGATCGGTCAGACGTTCACCCTCGAGGAACTGGTGGCCCTCTACGAGCGCGCCGAAGCGTGGGTGCGTGACTCGGTCTCCGAGCATGCTCCGTCGCCGGGCTGGCCCCGCACGCTCGCGGTCGTGGAGGACACGGCGTTCCACCTCTACCAGCGCGGCGCGGTCGACTACAAGCCGTGAGCGCACTGACCCCGGTCGAGCGGAACGAGCGCCGTCGGCTGCAGCGGCGCCGGGACGTGATCCGGTGGAGCATCCGCATTGCGCTGGTCGTCCTGATCTTCTCCCTCGGCGTCGCCCTGGGGCAGGCGATCCAAGACAACCCGCGGCCGAACCAGACAGTTACTTTTGACCGCACGCTTCGCCTCCCGACCGCCGGAGACCAAGGTTCGACCATTACTCCCTGAGCGAGGCGAGCTTTGCTCGTAAGGTCGTCTTGGAGCTCCGCGCAGGATTACGCACATTTGCCTCCCGGCTTCCTTCGGGAGTTAGGAAGGCGTACGTTTGGGTAGATTCGCGGTGTGGCGACGCGAGAACCCAGCGATCGGCGGCTGGCCTCCGGTGAGAGCGACTGGCTGACGCTCGGCCAGGCGGCGAAATTCCTGGGCGTCGCCCAGAGCACGATCAGGAAGTGGTCCGATGTCGGGCGAGTCCCGGCCTTCTACACCCCAGGCGGGCATCGCCGGTTCAAGCGCCACGATCTCGAAGCATTCCTCGAGCGCTCGGGCCCCGGAAAGCCGGCACGCGGCCCGCTCGTGCTGCTCGTCGACGATGACCCGCAAGTGCGGGAGGTCGTTCGCATCAACCTGGAGATGGAGGGCTACGCCGTCCGCGAAGCGGCGAACGCGGAGGACGGGCTCGCGGCCCTCGAAAACGAGGCGCCCGATCTGATCCTGCTCGACGTGATGATGCCGCAGGTCGACGGCTGGGAGATGTTGCGACGCGTGCAGGAGCGGCACGGTGTCGGCTCGATCCCGGTCGTCATGTTCAGCGGCCAGCTCGATG
>JALYST010000018.1 GCA_030854665.1 Actinomycetota bacterium | reverse complement strand
ACCTCACGAGGCTGACCGTCGTCGTCGGCATCCTCTTCGTCACGAACTCCATCCTGCTGTTTCACGCGCTGAAGTAGCTGCGCTCTGCGCGGCCGTCGCGCTGGTTGCGGCGGGATGTGGCTCGGATTACGCGGCGCCCGCTCGGCCCCCGGTTGCAACTGGACCGCCCGACGTCGTGCGGATCGCGCTGACCGACTTTCGCTGGCCACTCGATCCCGCACTCGCACGAGGTCGCGACGAGACGACGCTTGCGCGCGCGCTCTACTCGACTCCGCTTCGCACCGATCCTGCCACGGGCAAGGTGGTACCGGGGCTCTGCACGGCCTGGAAGGCGTCTCGCGGCTTCCGGCACTGGGCGTTCACCTGCAACCACACAGCGCCGTCGATTGCCGCCGCCCTCCGCCGCGTGGTGCGTCTGCGCGACGCACCGGCGCGCTGGGTCTTCGCGCAGGCCGAGAGGATCTCGGCGGACGCGACGACACTGAACATCCGGCTGCGCTTTTCCTGGCGCCGGTTTCCGTATGCGCTGACCGCCATCGGGGCCGCCCCTCGCTTCGTCGAGGGGCCGTTCAAGCTCGTTAGCGGAACCAAGCGGCGCGTCGTCGCGCGACGGGAGGGGCTGAGGTTGCAGTTCCGTCGCCTCGGTGCGCGCGCAGCCGTCCGGGAGTTCAGGCAGGGGAAGCTGGACGAAGCACCGGTTCCGCTGGGCGACATCGTCGCGACGAAGGCAGACGCGCAGTTGGGGAGCGCAGTCAGAGCACGCACGCTGCTCGGCCTCGACGTTGTTGGGCTCGGGCCGATCGGTTATCGGCTTCAGCGCGCTTACCGAGACACCGCGGACCGCGTCGACTACGAAGAGTTGATCTCCGAGCTCGCCGGCTCGAGCGCATACGGGTTTCTTGGCCGCGAGGAGGCGGACCCGGCACGGTTTCGCCGCGCCCTCGACGCGATTCCGTCGCTCCCGCGCCGCTTCGTCAGAATTTACATTCCACCTGCATCGGCGCTGCGCGCCGGCGCGCGACTCCTGTACGCACAGTGGCGCGACGTCGGCCTGGGACCTCAGCTCTCCACGGGGCCACTGCCGCCGGCGCATGCGAACTTCCAGCGCGTGCTTGCCGTCTACCCGCAGGAGGAAGCGATTCCCGCCGAGCTCATCTTGCGCAACGAGTTGAAGCCACGCGACGTCCTCTTGCGCGCACTTGCGGCGACCCAGCAGCGTCCTGACCTCGAGCTTGTCGACGAAGCCCTGTGGGTTTCGGCGCGTGCGATCCCGATCGCGTGGGTCGTCGACGCTCGCCTCGTCTCCCCGCGGCTGGAACGCTGGCGCCAGGACGTGCTTGGGGACGTCGACTACGCGGCAGTCAGATCCCGGGCTTCGAGCCGACGCCCGTGATGGTGAAGCGCTCCGATGCGATGGCGGGCGCCATGACCCCGTACGGGTAACGCTCGCCGTAGAAGTTCTGAGAGTTCACGAGCGCGACCTTGTTCGTGAGCCCCAACACGTCGCGCAGTAAGTCCGGGACCGCAACCGTGAAGCGCAGGTTGACCAGCGGCTCGGCGATCTTGCCGTTGCGGATGCGGAACGTCCCGTCGCGTGTCATGCCGGTGATGATCCCCTCGCGGGGATGCACCACACCGAGATAGTGCAGGCGTGTGATGTAGAGGCCGTTGCCCACAAGCTCGGCGAGCTCCTCCACCGATTCGGCGTTACCGGGCAGCACGGAGAGCGCCGAAGGCAGTGGGCCCCAGTCGCGCAATTCGGCGGGCGGCGCATGGCCGGTTGACTCGGCGCCGTCGCCGGCCTGTGCCGCCGTGGCCCGATCCCAGACGACGCTCCGGGCGACGCCTCCCTCCACGAGCTGCACACGTCGTTTTGGCGTGCCCTCGAAGTCGAACGCCTTCGGCAGGCCGCGCGGATCGAGAGCGTCGTCCGCAATCGAGATCTTCTCGTCGAAGACCTTCTGACCGAGCCGGTCCGTGAAGTAGCTGCGCTTGTCGAGTAGCCCGAGCGCGCCGAGCGAGTCGTGCGAGAAATAGTCGAGCAAGTCGGCGAACGCATAGGGCTCGAGCACCGCGCGGTACGCGCGTGGTTCGATCTCCGCGGCACCTCTGGTTCGCTGCGCCTTCTCCGCGGCCTCCCGGGCGACGGCGGTCGGATCGATGCCACTTGCGCGCCAGGCGGTCTGCTCGGCGTACCCCGAGCCGTTCTCGTCTGCCGCAACGACCAGCGTGGTCGCATCCGTCATGCGCTGGTCGACCGACAGTCCCGTCGAGGAGACGACCGCGAGCTCGGAGACGGCGCTCGTGAAGAAGCCGTACACCGGGACGTCACCTCCCGCGTCGATCGCAACCGCCGCCAGGCGAGCCTGGTCTCCAGGCCCGAGCGCTGCGGTGTCTTCGTCGTAGCCCTCGACGGCGGGCGGGTCTGCAGGCGGGGCGAGGCCGGGGAAGGACTCGTCCGGGGGCGAGCTTTCCGCGGCGTCCGCTGCTCGTCGAGCCAGTTCTGTGAGCCCAGGCGCGTCGATCTTGTTCGTCGTCGCGACGCCGGCGCGGTTGTCACGAATTACGCGCAGCGTGACCATCGTGTTCTCGATCAGCGTCGGCTGGTGCACTTCCGACCCGGCGAAGCGCGCGAGCCCGGACTGCTCGACGTGCGCGACGGCTTCGGCTTCGCCGCCTGCGATGACAAGGGCGGCTTTCGCCACCTCTAGTGCGTTCAAGACCGCACGCCAACCTGCACGTTGCGAAAGCGCGCAGGAGCCGCGCCGTGTGAGACATGCGCGCTCTGACCCGGCTGACCCTTGCCGCAGTTCGTCAATCCGTACAGCAGCCACGAGCCGCGTCCCGCGACGGCGTCGAGCGAGCCCCAGAACTGCAGCGTGATTCCGGTGTAGGTTGCGTCGCGCAACATGCGCCCGAGCTTGCCGGCCTTGATCTCCCAGGCGATCTGCGTGCCGAACTGAAAGTTGAGGCGCTTGTCGTCGATCGACCAGCTGCGATTCGTCTCCATGTAGATGCCCTCGTCGACATCGGCGAGTAGGTCGTCGAGCGTTCCTTCGCCCGGCTCGAGGTGAAGGTTCGTCATGCGGACGAGCGGCATCCGGTTCCACCCATCCGCGCGCATCGAGCCGCCGTTGCCGGCGCCGATGCGCGCCGCGGTCTCGCGAGAAGTGAGGAAGCCCGTGAGCAGTCCGGCCTCGACGACCGGCGTGCGTTCGGACGGGACGCCCTCGTCGTCGAACGCAAAGCTGCCGAGTCCGCCCCCTGTCGTCGGGTCCGCGGTGATGTTCATCAGCTCGGATCCGTAACGCAGCGACCCCAGGTCGCTCGGCTTGAGGAAGCTCGTGCCTGCGTACGAGGCCTCCGTGCCGTACACGCGGTCGAGCTCGGTGGGATGGCCGACCGACTCGTGAACCTGCAATGCAACCTGGTCTCCGTCGAGCACGACGGTCATCACGCCGCTCGGGCACTCGTCGGCACGCACGAGTGCGGCCGCCTCCTCGGCAACACGGGGCGCCGCGCCGGTGAGGTCGAGCCCTTCGACGTACTCCCAGCCGGTCTGACAGCTCGAACCGACGTGCGCGCTCGGATAGCTCCGCATCTGGAAGACGCCGTCCCGCGCGGCGGCACACTCGATCCCGGCGCCGCACTCGATCAGCTCCTGTTCGATCTCCGTCCCTTCCGACGTGAGTAGAACCTTGTGCTCGCGTTGCGCGCGCACCATCGCCTGGCGGACGAGGATGTCCGCGCCGGCCATCGCCTCGTCCGCTGCGAGGCACTGCGCCACCTTCTCTGCGAGGGGAACCTCGAACGGGTCTCGCTCGAGCGGGGTCCGGTATGTGCCGCTTGCGGGAGCCACGGCAGCGAGTTGTCGCGAGTGCTTGCCCGGCGCGGCGCGCGCGAAGGTGCAGGCGCGGAGAGCCGCGTCTCGAGCGCCGTCTGCAGAGAGTCGGCGGTCGCAGGCAAAGCCCCAGGCGCCGTTCAGCAGCACCCGCACGCCGATGCCTTCGCTCTCGGAGTCGGAGAGGCGCTCGACGCGCCCGCTCTTCGTCGAGACGAACTGGTTTCTCTTCATCACGACGCGTGCATCGGCGTATTCGGCCCCGGCCGCGGTCGCCGCGTCGACCGCGGCTGCACAGAGGTCTCGCACGCTTAACGGCCCAAAGTCCGCTCGCTTCGCTCGCATGATGACTTTGCGCCGCGACCCTCGATCCGGGTCTTGGGAAGCAGAGCCGGGCAAAGCCCGTCCCTGCAGCGAAGAGTCTCATGCACGCGCGGAAGCCTAAACAGAGTCGATCCTGGCTTAAGGGTTTGCCGGGCTCCCGCTACACTGGCGTCCCCTCGAGCGCTGGTGGCGGAATTGGTAGACGCGCTAGGTTGAGGGCCTAGTGGCCTTAAAAGGCCGTGGAGGTTCAAGTCCTCTCCAGCGCACTCGACGACGGCCCTGACCGGGGGCGTCGTCCTTCCGGGGCATGTCCGCATTCCCGATGCCCGTGGAAGCCAAGTCTTGGTGTCTGACCCCAAGACAGTGGCCAAAAGGGCCGATTGACACCGTCCGGAGGAATCTTTACTCTGGTCACGAACACACGTTCGATCGACCAATCAACCCTTGGAGGCGGAGATGCTGACGGGACGACAGCAGGAGATCTGGGACTTCCTCGTCGACTACGTCGACGCACATGGCTACCCGCCCACAGTGCGGGAGATCGGCGAGGCGGTAGGGCTGGCGTCACCTTCGACGGTGCACGCCCACCTTGCGAACCTCGAGCGAGCCGGATTGCTCAAGCGCGATCCGACGAAGCCTCGGGCCCTCGAGCTCGTCGGCCGTGAGCGCCAGGGTGCGCCCACGGGGACGCTCGAGAAGCTGCCACTCGTCGGGCAGATCGCGGCTGGCGGGCCGCTCCTTGCGGAGGAGAACGTCGAGGATCACGTCGCCGTGCCCGAGACCCTACGCGGAGACTTCGTCCTCCGGGTGAAGGGCGACTCGATGATCAACGCGGGCATCCTCGACGGCGACCTCGTGGTCGTGCAGCGCGCGCAGGAAGCGCGGAACGGCGAGATCGTCGTTGCCCTGGCCGGCGACGACGAGTCGGCTGACGAGGCCACCGTCAAGCGTTTCTTCCGCGAGAACGGGCGAGTGCGGCTGCAGCCCGAGAACGACGCGCTCGAGCCGATCTACGCGCAGCACGTCCAGATCCTGGGCCGCGTCACGGGGGTGTTCCGCTCGCTTTGAGCTCGGTCGCGCCTCTTCACCGAACTCTCGAGCAGGAGCTCCAGGCGCTGCTCCGTGGCGCCAGCCTGGAGTGCCTCGT
>JALYST010000015.1 GCA_030854665.1 Actinomycetota bacterium | reverse complement strand
GAGCCCGCGCACTCTCATTTGGTTTCCGGCGGGCGGTCGAGGTCAACCGTGGGGACGGCGGCGCTGACGCGTCGCCATCCCCTTAAGTTCGGCCTGCGGTTAGTGCGGCTGCGCCTGCTCTAACCTCCGGCCTGTGGGATCGAGGGCAGGTTGTGAGCCCTAAAACCCTCGGCCTGCGTTCCGCCTGAAGGCCGGAGGCTAAGACCAGGCGAAGCCGGGCTTAGCCGCAGGCGCACTGATGTGGGCACGGCCGCGTCAGCGCCCGTGCCCACACGGTTGAGTGCGATCGCCGACCCTGGACACGGTAAGAGTGCGTGGGCTTCGCCCGCGCACGTTCCCCGCGAAAGCGGCGTACCCAACCCCGAGCGAAAGCGACGCTTTCGCTCGGCTATTTGAGGAATTCAACGGCGTCGTCGACGACGCGGAGCTGGAAAAAGCGTTCGCGCAGATCGGGGTGCGGCTCGAGCAGCTGGCCGAGCTCTTCCAGCGCTCCCTCGACCTCGGCATCCGGGCCGTCGATCAGCTTCTCGACGGTTTGGCGGACCCGGTCACGTAGGACGTCCGGGAGGTCCAGCACTGCACGGCGGGCTTCCTCCTGCTCCTCGATCCACTCGGCAGCTTGCTTGTCGGCCTGCCGCTTTCGCCAGGCCTGAAAGAACGTTGCCATGCTCGGAGCATCGACCATCGAGCCTTGGCCGGCAATCCCTCTCCTGTCTACCCTGTTCGAATGGACACGGAAGCGCTGCGCGCGCGGGTCGAGGAGCTGATCCGCCGACACGACCTGATCACGCCGGGTGGCGACGTGACCTGCCTCGTCTCGGGCGGCGCCGACTCGACCTGCCTCTGGCATGCGCTGACGGCGCTCGGCTATCGCGCCTCCGCCCTCCACGTGAATCACGGGCTGCGAGGTGAGGCCTCCGACGACGATGCGCGCTTCTGCGCCGAACGGTTCGGCGCGGAGGTGGTCGACGGCAGCGGCGGGCGCACCGAGGACGACTGGCGCCGGATCCGGTACTCGTTCGCGACCGACCGTCTGCGCGCGACTGGGCACACCGCCACCGACCAGGTCGAGACCGTCCTCTATCGGCTCGTGGCGAGCGGCGTGGCGAAGGGGATCAAGCCGCGCCGGGAAGACGGCGTCGTGCGCCCGCTGCTCACTGTCTGGCGTGAGGAAACGGAGGGGTACTGCCGCGCAGAAGGACTGGAGTTCCGAACCGACGAGTCCAACAGCGATACGAAGCGCGGTCTGATCAGGGACGAGATCCTGCCGCGTCTCCGCGAGCTGCATCCAGCCGCCGAGCGCAACCTGCTCCGGCTTGCGGCTGGAGAGCCCTCGGCTCTCGACGAGCTGCTTGCAGCGACGGCCGGGTCGAGGCGGCTCGATCTCGGCGCCGGCCTGACCGCAGTGCGCGAGTACGACCAGGTCTGGCTCGAGCGCAGTCCCGTCGCCCTCGAGGGCGAGGTGCGCTGGGGGGAGTGGCGGATTGCCTCGAAGCTCCCAGGCCTTAAGGTACGAGCCTGGCGCGCCGGCGATCGGCTCGCTGGGAGATCGAAGAAGATCCAGGACGTGTTCGTCGACGCCAAGATCCCCCGTTCCGCACGCGAGTCGTGGCCGCTCGTCGTGCGCGGAGACGACGTGGTCGCGGTGCCGGGCATCGTCGAGGCGGAAGGAGTGCGCGTCGAACGTGTCGCAGACTGAGCTCGAGCGCGGAGTCTCGGATGTCCTCATCGACGAGGAACGGCTGCGAGCGCGCGTCGTCGAGCTGGGGGAGGAGATCTCCGCCGACTACGCCGGTAAGGACCTGTTGTTGATCGGCGTCCTCAAAGGCGCCGTTTTCTTCATGGCCGACCTCATGCGCACTCTCGGGATTCCCTGCGAGATCGACTTCATGGCGATCTCGAGCTACGGGGCCCAGACGGACTCGTCGGGCGTCGTCCGGATCCTCAAGGACCTGGACATCAACATCGAGGGCCGTAACGTGCTCGTGGTCGAGGACATCATCGATTCGGGGCTGACCCTGTCGTACCTGATGCGGAATCTGGAGGCCCGCGAGCCCGCCTCGCTGGAAGTTTGTGCCCTTCTGACCAAGCCGGACCGGCGCGAGATCGACGTGCCCGTCCGGTACATCGGCTTCGAGATTCCCAACCGTTTCGTGGTGGGCTACGGGCTCGATTTCGCCGAGCGATACAGGAACCTGCCCTACGTGGGCGTATTGGATTCGGAGTTGGTGCCTGAGGGCGCCTGAATAGCCGGACGACCCCCGTTTGGGGCCGCAGTAGCTCAAACCGAGGCTGGTACCCTGCCGAAAGAGGCTTAGTGAATCGATTCTTCCGCAGCGCGCTCTTCCCGCTCGTGATTATCGCGGCGCTCGTCTGGCTGGCTCTCCAGACGCTCGGCGGCAGCCCCCAGCCCACCTCCAAGCTGACGCTCTCGCAGGTCCAGCAGAAGATCGAGGCTTGCAGCACGGACACCAGTTGCGCCTTCACGGAGATCGTCTTCAACCCGAACAAGAAGGCGTTGAACTACATCCTCACCGACAAGACGAAGGGCTCGGTCCACTATCCGAGCGATCAGTCGGCGGCCGACCTCCAGAAGCTGATGGCCGCGCGCGGCGTGCAGTTCGACTCGAAGGGGACGGGCGGTTCGCCCTGGTGGTCGATCCTCACCTCGCTGTTGCCGTTCGTGCTCCTGTTCGGTTTCTGGATCTTCTTGATGAACCAGGTGCAGGGCGGTGGCTCGAAGGTGATGTCGTTCGGGAAGTCGCGCGCAAAGCGCATGACGCCCGACTCGCCGAAGATCGGCTTCAAGGACGTCGCCGGCGTCGAGGAGGCGGTCGAGGAGCTGCAGGAGATCAAGGAGTTCCTCGAGAACCCGAAGAAGTTTCAGGCGCTCGGCGCGCGCATCCCCAAGGGTGTGCTGCTCTACGGGCCGCCTGGTACCGGAAAGA